>PGXR01000234.1 GCA_002839245.1 Spirochaetae bacterium HGW-Spirochaetae-7
TGGCAGGCTTCGCGTTTGTCGGGCTGCACCGCCCGCTACGCAAGCGGCCCTACGCCTTCCTGAACGACATCGTCGTCGATCCGGCGTCGAGGGAACGGGGCCTCGGCTCGGTGCTTGTGGCCAGATTGAAGGAAGACCTCTTGTCGGCGGGAATCGACCGCCTCTTCCTGGAGAGCGGGATAGGGAATCTCCGTGCCCATGCCTTCTTCGAGCGCCACGGGTTCCGGAAACTGTCGGTTGCGATGATGGCCGACCTCGGTACGCATCCCCAGGCGCAATAATCCGTTTCACGACCCCCTGCCCCGCAAACTTGACGGTGCATGGCTTCTATGGTACCTTGAGCGACAATCCTTCCTATAAATTGAGGACATAGACATGAATGCTGTATTCTCAGGCCTGAGCCTTTTCCAGGCCGCCCCCGCCAGTTCCACCGGATCGATGGTCTCCACCATCGTCATGTTCGGTGCCGTCTTCGCGATCTTCTACTTCATGATCATCCGCCCGCAGAACAAGAAACAGAAGGCGATGGAGAAGATGATCTCAGCCGTCAAGAAGGGCGACAAGGTCGTCACCATCGGTGGTATCCACGGTACCGTCAGCGCCGTCAAGGAGAAGACCGTAGTCGTCAAGGTCGACGACTCTTCCAAGCTCGAGTTCTCGAAGTCGGCCATCGCGTCTGTCGATTCCCGTGGCGAAGAGTCCGAAACTCCGGCCATCGAGACAAAGTCAGAAGCCACGAAGTGACGTCCCGCGCTCCCGTCCAGCATGGGAGCGCGATTCCCACCTGCTTTTTCGACACCACCGGAGTCAATGCATGAACAAAACCAAAAGATTCCTCATCGTGCTCGCCGTGCTGGCCGTTGCTTTCGTCTTCCTTCTCCCGTCGATCAGGTGGTACGCCTTGACGCCGAAGGAAGACCAGGCATTGGCGCTCGGTTCCCGCGAGCAGATCCGTGAATTCGCATGGCGAATGGCCCGCGCCGACCTCTCGGAAATCGAGCAGTCTGCTACGGCGCCGGAAGCCTTGCCGCTGCCGGTCCGATTCAGTCCCATTGTCAAGCGAGCCAAGGCCATCTACAAGGACCTCGGCATCAAGCTGCCGGCCTCCTGGACCGCCAAGGCCTACCTCGCGGCGTTCGACAACAGGGCAGACGCCCTCGCCGAGCTGGAGGATTACTACCGGACGCACGTCCTTTCGCTCAAATCACTGCACGGCAGCGCGGTCCAGCTAGGACTGGACCTGTCGGGCGGCATGTCGGTCGTCATCCGTGCCGACCTCGACGCGCTCGCGGTCAAGACGGGCCGCGCCTTGTCGCCCGCCGAGCGTGACGATGCCGTTGTCCGCGCCGTCGAGGTGCTGAACAACCGCATCGACAAGTTCGGCCTCACCGAGCCGGTCATCCGCCGCCAGGGTGAAGACCGCATCTACGTCGAGATTCCCGGCGCGGCCGATCCGGAACGCATCAACGGCATCATTATGGGCCGCGGCCGCCTCGCGTTCCATATTGTCGACGAGGAAGCAACCTCCACGCTGACCGCCTTCCTCGAGAAGAACCCGCTTGCAATAAACGACAAGCTCGAACTGGCCGATCCTTCCCTCATTCCGGCCGGAACTATGGTCCGCAAGTTCTATACAAAGGACAAGTACGGCCTGGACGAGTGGACCGGACGCTACATGGTGATCAACGCCACTGCCGGACTCGACGGCAACCATATCGAGAGCGCTACCGTCTCTTCCGACCCGATCACCGGGCAGCCCGAGGTAGTCTTCAGCCTCGACAAGGAAGGCGGCGAAATCTTCTACAAGCTGACGAGTGAAAACGTCGACAAGACCATGGCCGTCGTACTTGACGACAGGGTCAGGACCGGCGCACGAATCTCCGGGCCGATCCAGGCCAACGTCAAGATCACCGGCTTCGCAGCCGAGGAAGCCAACAACCTGGCGCTCATCCTCCGCTCGGCCGCGCTTCCCGTCGAGCTGATAGTCGAATCGCAGCAGGCGATCGGCGCCTCGCTCGGCGAGGACTCAATAATCCAGGGACGCAATGCGGTACTCCTGGGACTCGCCGCCGTCTTCGTATTCATGCTCGTGTTTTACAAAGGCGCCGGTATTAACGCCGCAATCGCCCAGGTCCTCAACCTCTTCCTGATGTTTTCGATACTGTCGGCATTCAACCTGACGCTGACGCTGCCGTCGATAGCCGGTTTCGTGCTGACGATAGGCATGGCGGTCGACGCCAACGTTATCATCTTCGAGCGCATGAAAGAGGAATTGCGTGACGGCAAGGGCCGCAAGGCCGCGATACAGGCAGGATTCGCAAAGGCTTTCTGGGCGATCATGGACTCGAACATCACGACGATACTCGCCGCACTGTTCCTGACGCAGCTCGGTACCGGGGCCATACAGGGTTTCGCCGTCAGCCTCGCGATCGGTAACATGTCGTCGCTCTTCACCGCCCTCTTCGTCTCCAGGCTCATTTTCGATTTCAATACCGACATATTGAAGCGTCAGTCGCTGTCGGTCAGCTGGAGGCTCAAATGAAGCGCGTGATACAATTCCACAAGGCGTTCCTGCCCGCGGCCATCGTCTCGATAGCGCTCATCCTGTTCGGGCTCGTCGGACTCGCCACCAAGGGCATCAATCTCGGCGTCGACTTCCAGGCCGGCGTCAACCAGTCGGTCAGGCTGGCCTATCCTGCCGCCGAAGTGAGCTACGCCGGGAGCGGCACGCCGGTCCTGTCCATAAGCGAATCGGAAGTCACGGTGGTGTTTTCCGGCGCCCAGGTCGTCTCCCGGACCGCAACCTGGAAACTCGCGACCGTAGGAACCATCGCCGACCTGGCCGTGGCAATGCGCACCGAGGGCATCGAGGTTTCAGTCTTCGATGGCGCCGGGCTTTCTGCCGACCTCGTGGTGCCGACCTACCAGGGCGACTACGCGCTCGGCACCGTTCCGGTGATCATCCACCGTATGCCCAAGTCGACAGCCGAGGTTTTCGGTTCCATCGAGCAGATCAGGAAAGCCGTCGAATCGGTAGGTTCGGCATCGGTCCAGAACATCGGTCCGGCATCGTCGATGCAGTACCTGATACGCGTTCGCGACGACGGCAAGGATCCGGCGTTCAGCGGCACCGTACCTGGGCTCATCAGGAGGGCGTTGGAGTCGATCTATGGCGCCAATAAAGTAATCGCGATGAAGACCGACTACGTAGGCGCCAGGTTCTCCAAGGACCTCGCGACCAATTCATGGAAGCTGACCTTGTTCACGGTGCTCGCGATCCTCGCGTATGCGACCATACGGTTCAAGATGCAGTATGCCATGGGCGCGGTACTGGCCATCATCCATGACGGTCTCATCATGGTCGGGTTCATCGTCTGGTCCAGGATGGAGTTCAACACCACCTCGATAGCGGCGATCCTGACGATACTCGGCTATTCGATAAACGATACGATAGTCATTTTCGACCGCATCAGGGAGGACAGGAAACTTGATACAACGGCCAAGCTGTCAAGCATCCTGGACAAGTCGATAACCGAGACCCTCGGCCGTACCATCATAACCACCCTTACGACGATGCTGGCTGTTTTCTCGCTATACTTCTTCACATCAGGCAGCATCAAGGACTTCGCGCTGGCCTTGCTCGTAGGCATGGTTTCCGGCACCTATTCGACCGTTTTCGTCGCTTCCGGTTTTGTCCAGCTATGGGAGAATATTCGAGTGAAGCGGCAACCCAAGCCTGCTGCGGCACCCGCCCACCATGCGGCCAAGTCCTGAAGGTTGAACCTTTTCCTGTAATGAAGCGGCCACCCGGCTGACCCCGGGCGGCCGCATTTATTTGATAAATGATTGGCCATGAGTACTTTACAAAGCATCCCCCTTACAGTATATTCGTCGAACGCCGATGGTGCGTAGTACTCGCTAGCGGCGCAAGGCATGTTATTGTAGTGTTTTTTCTGTAGAAAAAACGGCGCCGAACGCGAGAGTACTCG
>PGXR01000235.1 GCA_002839245.1 Spirochaetae bacterium HGW-Spirochaetae-7
CACGACGAGCACGCGGACGATTTGCCGGTCATCGTCTTCCACCGATACCGACTCGGGCGCTGACTGGCACATCGTTCCCACCTCGGGATCGACGCTGGGCCGGGTCAATGCCGACGGGGTCTACTCTCCTTGACGGACGGTATTTGACGGACGGTATTTGTTGACCGCCCCGCTTCGTGCCGGGTACTATGCGGCATGGAGACTCCAGTTTCACCGATACGGCGCATCGCGCTGATAGGTATGCCCGCTACCGGCAAGACGAGCGTCGGCGCCATCCTGGCACGCCTCGAGGGCTTGCCGTTCATCGATCTCGACGATGCCATCGCGATCGAGGCCGGCCGGTCGGTAGCCGAGATATTCACGGCCGAGGGCGAAGCCGGGTTCAGGGAGCGGGAGAACGCCGTCTTGGCACGGTTGGCCGCCGGAGGACAGGTGGTGCTCGCCACCGGCGGCGGCTGCGTCGAACTGCCGGAGAACCGGGCCTTGCTCCGCGATAACTTCAGGATAGCCTGGCTCAAGGCCGACCTGGCCAGCCTGGCTAAGCGTTCGGTCGGCGGATCGCGGCCCTTGCTTGAGGGGGACGCCGAAGCGCTGATACGGAAGCTATACGAGCGCCGCCGGCACTGGTACGAGGACTGCGCCGGAGAGCAGGTGCATACCGACGGCATGCGGCCCGCGATGATTGCGAAGGTCATCCATGACGCGCTACGCTGAGCCGTCGGCGGTAGGCGGCCGCGTCTTCGCCCCGGCGTCAAAAAGCTCGATGCAACGGGCGCTCGCCTGCGCGGCGATGGCATCGGGGACTTCGAACATCACCAATCCGACCTGGTGCGCGGACTCGATCGCGGCCATGGGCGTCGCGAGGGCGCTCGGCGCGACCGTGGAGCGTTTCGACGACCGCATGATCGTCCGGGGCGGCCTCTTCGGTTCCAGCGCGCGTACCGGCCCGGGCGGCTCCAGTCCAAATGCAATCGTCGCGTCGTGCGGCGAATCGGGGCTGTGCCTGCGCATGTTCTCGGCCATCGCGTCGCTGTCGCCCGCGGACGTGGAGCTTCGAGGCGAAGGATCGCTCTCGGCGAGGCCTGTCGGAATGGTCGAAGGGCCGCTGACCGCCCTGGGAGTCCGCTGCGCTACAGCGGGAGGCTTCCAGCCCGTCCGGGTGAGAGGTCCGCTGCGGGCCGGCGACGTTTCCGTCGACGGGTCGGAGAGCTCCCAGTTCCTTACCGGCCTCCTCCTTGCCCTGCCCATGGCTGGTGAGGGAAGCGGAGGGCGATGCGACTCGGTCGTAAAAGTGAGGAATCTCGCCAGCCACGGTTATGTCGACCTGACGCTCGATGTGATGAGGGCGTTCGGCGCGCGGGTGGACCGCGATGACGCTTTCACGGAATTCAGGATAGGCGGAGGCAGGCCCTACCGCGCGGCCGATTACCGGGTCGAGGGAGACTGGAGCGGTGCAGCCTTCCTCCTCGTAGCCGGCGCCATAGCCGCGACCGGGGAGCCGCTCGAGGTCATGGGGTTGGACGCCTCGTCGTCGCAACCTGACCGGGCGATTATCGATGCGCTCGGACTATCCGGCGCCCGTCTCGAGCAGCTGCCCGGCGCTTGGCGGGTGCGTTCCGGTCATCTCAGGGCCTTCTCGTTCGACGCGACCGATTGCCCGGACCTTTTCCCTCCGCTGGTGGCGCTCGCATCCCGCTGCTCCGGTGTCACGGAGCTATACGGCGCGTCCAGGCTTGGGGCCAAGGAAAGCGACCGGGCCGCCGCGTTGTCCGGGGAATTCGAAAAGCTTGGCCTCAAGGTCGTGGTCGAAGGAGACTTGATGACTGTCCGGGGCTCGGGCGGCGAGCGTGGCTCGCCTGGCAAGCGCTTACGCGGCAGCGCCGTTTCGTCGCACGGCGACCACCGCATCGCGATGGCGGTCGCAGTCGCGGCTCTGGCCGGCTCCGGCCCGGTGGCAATCGAAGGCACCGACTGCGTCGCCAAGAGTTGGCCTGAATTCTTCGAGGCGCTTGCCTCCATATCGTAAGCGTCTCCGGTAGGCGGCGCCCGGTATCAGTCCGTGGCGTCGGTCTGGAGAGCGAGCCGCTTTCCGCTCAAGGGCCGGCGCCGATGTCATCCAGGAAGTCTTCCGCGAACGGCAGGTAGCCCGGCGGAATTCCGGGTACGTTGTGGAAATTCTGCTTCTTGTACGACAGGAATTCTTCTTTAACGCTGCGGGCGAAGCCACTGTCCGTGAGGATGTCGACGGCGGTCATGGCCATCGCCTTGGCCGCCAGCACCGCCGCGGCGTTCCCCGGTCCGGAACCCGCCGCCTTGACGAACTCGGGCGTGTGGGCGACCAGGCTCTCGTCCCCGATGCTGCAGTAGCCGTGGATTCCGGGCGCAGCCCAGCTGACGTCGGCGAAATCGGTCGAGATACCCGGGTAGGTCAGCCGTTCGAGGTCCCGCTGTGACTCCACCGGGCTGGTCACCTTTCCTCCGAGCACCTTGATGCTTCTTGCGAGGCTGGCCGCGAGCCGGAGGTTGGGGATCATGTTGAGGTACTCGTCGAGAACCTGGATGCGGCCCGCCGCTCCGGTCATCTCCGATACGGCCCGGACGCAGGTCTGCACCTGTTCGAAGCGGGACTCCAGGTAGGCGGAATCGAACGCCTTCATCGTTATGTGGGCTTCGGCGCTCCTGGGGACGGTGATCGCGCTCGGGCCGCCGCCGTCGGTGATAGTGTACGCGAACATGACCGAGGGCGACCATCCGCGCTTGATGGCGTTGACGTCGTTCAGGAACAGGAGGAGGGCTTCGAGCGCGTTGATGCCTTTTTCGGGCTGCGTGTAGTGCGCCGGCTTCCCGTCGAAATGGACGGTGAAATCCTTCAGCGGGAAGGAATAGCGCCAGACGATGTTGTCGCCGCCGTTGGGATGCATCATCAGCGCGGCGTCGAGGTCGTCGAATACGCCGGCCCGGGCCATGACCACCTTGCCGCCTTTCGACTCGTCGCTGACGGCTTCCTCATCCGGCGTCCCGACGAGGAGGACGGTGCCACCCAATTCCTGGACGACGGGCTTCAGGGCCATGGCCGCCCCGAAGGAACCCGCCGCTATGACATTGTGGCCGCAGCCGTGCCCCAGCTCCGGCAAGGCGTCATACTCGCAGAGGAAGGCGATCTTCGGGCCTTCCTTTTCTGACGAGAACCGGGCGACGAACCCCGTCTCCAGGCCCGCCACCGGTGTCTCGACCTGGAATCCGCGGGCCGTCGCTTCCGTGACCAGGAAATTGCACGCCCAATGCTCATGCAGGCCGAGCTCGGGGTGGGCATGGATGCCCAGGCTGACGCGCTCGATGTCCTGCCGGAGTCGGTCGACCTCGTCCTGGACCCTTTGATGAAATATGCCTGTTTCTGGAAGCATCCTTGACCTCTCGGGTAGGGGGATTCCGGCCTGCGCGGACCACCACCAGCTTCATCGCTCCGGTGGCCATTGTCAAGCGATTCAGGCGTCCCCGATGTTGTCCCTGAGCTTCCCGAGGAACTTTGCCATCTCCTCGTGGTCGCGGTCCTTGATGATGTGCGTGAGGTATGAGAGCTGGGAGTTGATCAGTTCGAGTCGCCTGATCGTGTACGGGTTGAACATGATCTCGGCCAGGAGCCTGTCGTCCTCGGCCAGCAGGCCCCGGGCGATGTCGAGGTGCTTCCGGAAGTTGGTACCGGGCGCGTCGAGCCGCTTCATGCAGGCGGCGAATACCATCGTCGACGCGAAGGGCGTGCCCAGCGAATAGGCCACGGTGCGGTCATGTCCGTCGAAGTCCTCCTCGAACACGCGGATGCCGAGCCCTTCGTACAGGCTGCGGAAGAAGGCTTTGCCCTCTTCGCATGACTCCTTGATGACGACCGCGTTCTGTTCGCGTCCGACATTGCGCCTGAGGACATAATCTGGTCGCGCAACGCAAACAGCTTGATCATTGGTATTGCCGACACGAGCG
>PGXR01000236.1 GCA_002839245.1 Spirochaetae bacterium HGW-Spirochaetae-7
CGACCATCTCGGTCGGCGGCACGATCTGGGCGAACTGCGGGTTCACCTCGATCTGCGAAAGGCGGGGACGGAGGTCGATGACCTGTGTCCAGGCTTCGCGCAGGTTGCCGAGGATCTTTACGATGATGCCTTCCATGACCGAGTGCTCGATGTCGGTCAGTTCGCGCGTCAGCTTCGAGCCCTCGCCCGCTCCGCCGAAAAGGCGGTCGATGATGGTAAAGGTAACGGCCGGGTCTATCTCAAGTATTATCTGTCCCTTCAATGGGTCCATGCTGACTACCGCGAGCGTCGTCGTCGTCGGTATCGACCGTATGAATTCCTCATACGTGAGCTGGTCGACCGACGCCACGTGGACGTTGACCAGGATGCGCAAGGATGCCGAGAGGCTCGTCGTCGTCAGGCGGGCGAAGGTCTCGTGCATGTTCTGCACGGTGCGCATCTGCTCTTTGGAGAATTTGTCGGGACGCCTGAAGTCGTATATCTTTATCTTGCGCGAATCGGTCGCCGACTGCACCGTCTCGAGCGAGGTGTCGCCTGCGTTGATGGCGGTGAGAAGCTGGTCTATCTCGTCCTGTGAGAGGACTTCAGTCATCTGTTCACTCCGCCTTACATAATTGCATAGAACTCCGCATTTAGCAATGTCGCACGAGTTTCAGGACTCTATAGCTGGTTCCTCGAGAACGTCTGGAAATAGACATCCTTGATGGCGGGCTTGGTAAGCATCCGGTTGAGCATTTCACGCAACTCTTCCTTCAGCTCGTTCTCGCGGTCGGGTTTGAGCTGCTCGATCTTCTTCCTGCTGAAATAATTGCGCAGCGAATCCTGGATCTGGTACTTCCTCGCGGTCAATTCCGACTGGATCTCCTTGTCGGAGATGTCATATGCCAGATTGAGCTTGATCATTACCGACCACGGCTCCTTGTCGATGGTATTGGTCGTTATCTGGTCTATCGACGTGAAAGTCGCCCAGATAGGCGTCGATCGCTGGTAATCCTCTGAAGTCGGGACCGACGTCATCGGCTTGGCCTGTCTGTTGAGGATGCTGACGGTCACGACGACGATCACGATGATGAAGATCACTGCACCGAGCCCTATAGCGATCCACTTGAGCAGCCCCAGTATAGCCTTTCCGCCGCCCTTGCCCTTTGGCTTGTCGGAGACCTCCGGCGTTTCGCTGAAGTCCGGCCCGCCCTTGTCGAAATCGTCACTCATTGGTCGCTACCTCCGGGTATCACAGGTGCCCCTCGTCAAGGATGATGATGTCGACGCGCCTGTTGTACGCACGTCCCTCTTGAGTCGAATCGTCAGCGATCGGCACCGTCGCCGCCAGGCCTGAAACCTGGAACCTGGCCTCCGGAACGCCGAAATCAGCAAGATAGTGGAATACGCCCAGGGCGCGCGCCGTCGACAGTTCCCAGTTCGACTGCCACTGGCCGGCAGGATCGGTCGGGGACGAATCGGTATGACCTTCGATCCTGAATTTCCTGCCTTCCAGGCTGTCGGACTTGAGAAGCTCCGAAAGGCGGACGAGCATGGTCCTCGTCTCCTCGATGTTGATCTCAGCGCTGGCCGGCCTGAAAAACGCGTCCGAGGCAAGAGAAATGACCAGTCCGCGCTCGTCAGAATTGATGCGAACCTTGTTGGACTTGATTTCAGGCTGGAACAACGATACGGCCTTCTTCTTGGCTGTCGCCAGCATCTTGCCCTTCTCCATCGAGGGCAGGCTGTTGATGGAGTTTCCCAGCTCGGACAGCTTGCCGACCGTGAGGGTATTCCCCCCGGTCGAACCGCCCATGCCTATGTTGTTCAGGCTCGATATCATTTGGTTCATCTGCACGACGTCGACCTCCGTGACGTCGAACAGGGCGACAAAAAATACAAGCAGCAGCGTTATCATATCGCCATAGGTGACGACCCATTCACCGAGGCCGCCCAGTTCCTGTTTCTTTTTCTGCTTCCGTGCCATATAACCGCCTCAGGACTGCGGATGCAGTTCTTCGAGCTTCCTTTGGGCTTCCGGAGACAGGTACGATGACAGCTTCATCTGGAGGATGTGAGGATTGTCACCCTGCTGGATCGAGAGCACTCCCTCGATGATCATTTCGCGAACCTTGGTCTCGGCCGCGTCATGGCCGGAAAGTTTCCCCATCATGGGGGTCAGGATGAAATTGGCCATCATGGCGCCGTAGTAGGTCGTGATGAGGGCGACTGCCATGTTGGGACCGATGCGGCTCTTGTCCTCGAGGTTCTTCATCATCGCGATCAGACCCTGGACAGTTCCCAGCATACCGAAACCAGGCGCCAGCTTGGCCCACTGGTCTATCATCTTGATCCATTTTCCGTGCCGGTCGTTCATCTGGTTCAATTCGGTCTCGAGGATGGTCTTGATCACCTCGGGATCGGTCGAATCGACGACCATCCGCAGGCCACGCTTCATGAACGCGCTGTCGACACCCTCGATCTCTTCCTCGAGCGAAAGGATGCCTTCACGCCTGGCTCGCTCAGACAGTGCCAGCAAGGCTTCGGCGACCTTCATCTCGCCGAAATCCGGTACCTTGAACGCCATCCCGATGATCTTGAAGATGCCGAACGTGTCCTTCATGCTGTAGTTGATCATGAGTGCGAAAAACGATCCACCTATCGTCATCAATGCACTGGCGAGATCGAGATAGGTGGTTACCGCACCACCGGAGGCGTACATGGATGCGATGATGCAGAAGAAACCTCCTGCGATGCCAATGATACTCGCCAGATCCATCCACTACTCCTCGTTCTTGAACGCGCCGATGAGGCGGCGGTATGCAACGATCTTCTCGATGACTACCGTGACGCTCTCGCTGACGATGACGTGCTTGCCGGACAACATCGCTATCGAAGTGTCCGGAATCTTCTCAATATACTCGATCTGATGCGGATTGAGCCAGAACACATCGCCGGACAGCCTCTTGAGCTCTATCATCGATTCCTCCACATCAGATATTCACCATCTTACCTCTTTAACGTCAGGAGTTCCTGGAGCATCTGGTCCGACGTCTGGATCGTCTTGGAGTTTGCCTGGAAGCCGCGCTGGGTGACTATCATGTCGGTGAACTGCTCGGCGAGATCGACGTTCGACATCTCGAGGGCCCCGGCTATGAGCTTGCCCTTGCCGGCTATGCCCGACGGGCCGATGTTGGCCATGCCGGAGTTGTTCGACCTGGCGAAATTCGTCTCGCCCGTCTTTTCGAGGCCGTTCGGGTTGGTGAAGCTCGCGAGCGCGACCTGTCCGAGGGTCCTCGTCGAACCGTTCGAGTATACGGCGGTGATCGTGCCGGACTGGTCTATCTTGAAGTTCTCGAGATAACCCATGCCGTAGCCGTCCTGCTCGAAAACCTTGGTACTCGAAGATTCGGCGAACTGCGTCACCGTATTCCGCACGCTGCCCACGGTACCGAGGTTGAGGGAGAAGTTCTGCCGGACGGGCGCTCCGCCTTCGCCGGGCGTGGCGTTGGCGACATCGAAAGCGACGTTCATCGAGAGCAGTCCCACTTCACCGGTCGGATTGCCCTGTCCATCGATTACTCGCCTCAAGGTCCCCAGGTTGTCGAATTCGACGGTAAAGGTATTGCCCTGCTGGCCTTCGGGATTCAACCCGACGGCGGCATTCGTGGCGACCGCCGCTTGCGGGTCGATGGAGACGGTAGCCTGCCACTGGTTGGGCTGGCCTACCACTTTCGTGAACTCGACGCGCATCACGTGGTCCTGTCCGAAGGCGTCGTAGACCTTCTCCTCGACGCGCCAGGTGCCCTGCCTGATGGTTTCGGCAGCTGCTCCCTCGGGGATGTCGGCGATACGCTTGTCCAGGTTGCAGGCAAGGAAAACCTGCTCGGTAGCCCTGGCCGGGTCCTTGGAGCCGATGGGGATGACGAGGTCGTTGAGCGCGCCGGAAGTATTGAGCACTTCGACGCCGTTTACCATTTCAGCGTTC
>PGXR01000237.1 GCA_002839245.1 Spirochaetae bacterium HGW-Spirochaetae-7
AGGCCCTGTTCAGGTCCGACCAGAGCGGAGCCTGGCGCTGGCCGACCGCCAGGGCCTCGGGACAGGCGGCGGGCACGATGACGAGCCTGCCCCTGGCGGGCGGGGTCCCCGTAGCGAGGAGTCCCGCCGCTTCGGGCCCGGTACTCTCGTCGCCATGGATGCCGGCGACTATCAACAGGGTAGGGCCGGTTCCGCGGCCTTCAAGCCTGACGACATTGAATCCGCCGGGCGACGCTCCGTACCCGGGCGACGCTCCGTACCCGGGCGACGCTCCGTACCCGGGCGACGCTCCGTACCCGGGCGCCCCGATCGTGCCCGGGCTTCTGCATCCTAAAAGCGAAAGCATCAGCAAGGTGGCCGCGGGGAGGCCCCCATGCGTCATGGAGCCGTCCTGAGGAAGGCTCCCACTCCACGCTCGGCCAGCGCCTGGTATTCGGGAACCCCCTGGAACTCGAGCGGGCTGTCCGGGTATTCGCTTGACATGGCGAGGGCGAACTCGACGATGGCAGTCAGGTGACGGCCGACCCGCTCCTCGATGGGATGCCCTTTTTCATCATACGGCACGTAGAGGCGGCCGAGCTTCTGGGCCTTCACGTAGTACGGGTCGATGCCCGTCAGCACGAGCGCCTCGTCGGTCCTGCCCCTGAGCCTGCCCTGCGACGCGTTGGCGGTCTCCATGAGGACGGCCAGGGTGTCGGTCGCGTCACCGAGCTCGCGGTGCGTAAGCCCCCGCAGGTTCTTGGGAGACGGCTCGAGGCCTATCTTGATGTCGCTGAACTCCAGGCCGAGCACGACCTGCGAGGCTACCGGCATCGCACGCTCGTGCGCAACGATGGCATTTATCACCGGATATTCCGGCGACGCTTCGTGCAGGTCGATGCTGATGCTTATCTTCTCGGCGCGTATCAACTGGGTGATGCCGTAGCAAGCCTTCTCCGTCAGCGTTCCGTCGGTGCGGCCGGGATAGCCGCGGTTCAGGTTGCGCGTCTCGTTGCCTGACAGCGCCTGGCCGCTGGCGGCGTGAATGTAGACGTCGGGGTCGGGCCATTGATCCACCGGATTGGTCGCCCTGGATCCGTAGCGGAAGAAACGCGCCTGGCCGTCGGGCAAGGTGAAATGATACCCTGTCGGAGCTCCTTCCTGAGGATCGTTGTGGGAAAAGCCAGAGTTGTTGGCCCGAGGTATGACATAGAGGGTTCCTGAGACTGGCACGGCATTCTCGATCAGGAGAACCGCGGAGAGGAAACCGGACGGCTCGTTGGGGTGGGTGCCTCCGAGTACGAGCATCGAAGCGCCTGGCGCCTTGCCCCTGAGGATGTAGACGTCGGTATCCGCCGGTGTCCCGGCCAATCCTGGATACCATTTCGAAAGCTTCGCTATCTCCGATACGCCGGGTCCGGAGACGATGGGCTCGACTTTCCGGTGCTCGAGGAAGGTCGCGCTGGCTACCGCGCAGGCCGCCAGCGTCAGGACCGAGATGATGGCCGCGCTAGTTTGGTGTTTTTTCATGCATTTACCCTATTTAATGAGGAGGACGCGCAGGAGAAGCGGTACGGCGACCATCGCGGCCGTAGCCTGCTTGCGCCAGTCCTTCTCGGTCCAGAGGTTCCAGACGGTCAGTATGAGGACCGACGCGCCTATCGCCAGATATATGATCTTCATGGAAGGCTCCTTTTCAGTACAACGCGGCAATCTGTTTCGAGTAGATGATGAATGCAAGCGACCATGCGATTATGACGAAAGACGGTATGATCAGCCGCTTGAGGACGCGGGAATACTTCTGAACCCCGACTATCTGGGCCGCGAAAATGGCAGAAAGGGCTGTGGGAGGCATGAAGTCTCCGAGCGACGCGATGAGCGACAGCGCGGCCGCGGTGATGATCTGGTTCTTGCCGAGCAGCGCCAGCAGGAACGGGACGCCGAGCACGCTCGATGCGCCGAACGACGACACGGCGCCGAACATCGGTATGGTGATGGCGATGGCAGCGTACAGCAGGGCCGGCGGCACCGACAGGGCGCTGACGACGATGAAGCCGCGGACGCCAGTCAGCGTCATCACCTGGATGAACATGCCGACACCCGCAAGTATTCCGAGCACCGGAAGCGCATCGGCGACAGCAGACTTGGCCGCCTTGAGCGGGTTGAAGCGCTTGCCCGCGAAGCACGCCAGCGCAGCGCCGATGATGAATACGAGCGGTAGGCCCATTCCGAAGTATTGGGGAACGGTCTTGCCCAGCACCATCAGGATGGCGACGACGAGTATCGGCGCGAACAGCCGCGGCCCGAATCGCTTGTACGTCTCCAGGTCAAGCCGGGGCGCCAGTTCCTCCCAGGAAACCTTCTTGATGTGCTTCAAGCCGAGGGTGAGAGAGAAGACGATGGCGAGCGGCATGGTCAGGAGGAGGAGGGGCAGCTCGAAGCCGACGAACGGCATGTCTATGCCGCCGCCAATTATCATGGCGGGAATGTTGACCGGGGGGGCTATCATGCCCAGGATGCCGGCCATGGCGATGAAGGCGCCAGCGCTTTCGACCGGGAGCCCGAGGATGATCAGTACCGGCGCGACCACGGCGCCGGCGGTCAGCACCGATGCGCTGGAGCTGCCGGTAATCATGCCGGGAAACATGGCCACGAGCATCAACAGCGGCAGGAGCACCGCAGGCATGGTCCTGAAGCGCTTGATGATGACGACGTTGAGGGCGTCGAGGGCGCCCGATTCCTGCACGGCACGCATGAAGACCATCGCGGTCGCTATGACGAGTATGGTATCGACATAGCCGAAAGTTCCCTCGACCAGGTGCCGAATCCCGAGGCCATTCCCTGACAGGAGCAGGCCGGTAAGCGATGCCGCCAGCATCGACAGGGAAACCGGCAACTTGATGGCGAAGGCGCAGGCCGCGAAGACTCCGACCATGGCGATGAAGAGAATGAATTCGAAGGGCACGTTCGTTTCCTTACTTGAAGGCCGCGGCGAGCGGAGCGCCTGCGGCGGTGATCTTCTCCACCTTGACGACGGGTATCCCGGTAGGTGAGGCCAGCTTCACGAACAGGCCATCCTTGTCGCCGTCGGCCACCACTATGACGAGGTCGCCGGCCGGGACGCACAGCTCGATGAAGGCGTCCGACAGCGCGCCTCGGCGGGCCTCGCCTCCGACATGGATGACGATTATCTTCATGCCCAGTTCCTTGGCCCGCTTTACAAGCGCCTTCGTCCGGGTGATTTCGTCTTCGCTGCTGATGCCTGCCGCACCGAGCCCCTTGGAACTCCCCCCGACCGACAGGATGAGTGTCTTTGCGGTGCCGGGCAGGCCGGAGGCCTTGACAAGGGGGTCGGCGGTAAACGGTATCTTGCCCCTGCCAAGGAGGACCTTGACCATCTCGAGGTCGGCGCTCTGGCCGATGGATGTCAGCAATGCCGGCTTGTCGGCAATGGCAGTCGTCGCCTGGCCGGCTGCCATGGATACGGCAATGGACGATATGGCCAAGGCCAATATCGCGGTGAGTACTGTAGCGCGTTTCATAGGGTGTCTCCTGACGCTGTCGATACGGCGTCCATTTTTAGACCTGACAGGAAAAACGCCGTCCGGCGAAACCTCGTGGTCAGCCGGACGGCACAGTCAACGATTCGTTAGAAGCCTGCTGCCTGACCGTCACGCCTGGGGTCGGCGCCGCCTTCGAGCATTTTCGTAGCTCTGTTGAAGACGACCGCGTGGACGCCTCCGAAGTACGCGTCCCAGTCGGCGCGGATGGCGACCGTATGACCCAGAGCCTCGAGCGCCTTGACGGTGTTGACCGAGGTGCGACCCTCGAGCTGGACCGTACCGGACGCCATCGCGAAGAGCCGGGGAGCCATGATCGCTTCCTGTATCGACATCTTGTGGTCAATCACGTTGGAGATCGTCTGGGCTACGGCCGCGATGATGCGGGTTGCACCGGGAGAGCCGACCGCCA
>PGXR01000238.1 GCA_002839245.1 Spirochaetae bacterium HGW-Spirochaetae-7
TGAAGAACAAGCCTGACCGACTCCCGGCCTATGCCGGAACGGGGTGGATGCAGGCTTCGACGAACTAACTAAAGTTTTCCGGTGTTCATGCCGATAGGCAAAGAGGAGACGGGTCTCGACCGGGGCGATGCCGCGTGGCTTCCCCCTTTCGTACTCTACTCTACGATGATCGGTTCCATCCGGAAATACTTTAGCGACAACCGTACGGCGGTGCGCTCGAGATAGTTGCCAGTCGATGGAAGGAGGAACGGAAGGCGACAAGGACAGGAACCGTCATCGAAAAGCGGGACATGGATGCCCCGCCTATAGACTCAAGGAGGAAGTCATGATCATCAACCACAACATCAGCGCCATGTACGCCAACCGCCAGCTCGGCATCAACGGCCTCTCGGTGGACAAGAGCATGGAAAAGCTGTCGTCGGGCATGCGGGTCAACCGCGCCGGAGACGACGCTTCCGGACTCGCCGTTTCAGAAAAGATGCGCTCGCAGATCCGCGGACTGAATCAGGCATCCCGGAACGCCGCCAACGGCGTCTCCTTCATCCAGACGACCGAAGGCTACTTGCAGGAAAGCTCGGACATCCTGCAGAGGCTCCGCGAACTGTCAGTACAGGCAGCCAACGGCATCTACACCGCCGAAGACCGCATGCAGATCCAGGTAGAAGTCTCCCAGCTCGTCGACGAGATAGACCGCGTCGCCAGCCATGCCCAGTTCAACGGCATGAACATACTGACCGGCCGCTTTGCCCGTGAAGATGGCGAAAACCTCGTCACCGCGTCGATGTGGTTCCATATCGGAGCCAACATGGACCAGCGCGAGCGCGTCTACGTCGGCACGATGACCGCAAAGGGCCTTGGCGTGAAGCAGGTCTCCAACGACGAGATCATCAAGCTCGACAATCCCGACGGCGCGAACCGCTCGATCGGCACCCTCGACGCGGCGCTGAAGATTGTCAACAAGCAGCGGGCCGACCTCGGCGCCTACCAGAACAGGCTCGAGATGGCCGTCCGCGGCATCGATATCGGGGCCGAGAACCTCCAGGCTGCCGAAAGCCGCATCCGCGACACCGACATGGCTAGCGAAATGGTCGAATATACGAAGAACCGAATCCTGATCCAGGCGTCGAGCGCTATGCTCGCGCAGGCGAACCAGAAAACGGCGTCAGTCTTGCAGTTGCTCCAGTAACGAGGTATACTTCCCGTAGAGAGTGACGGCCGTCCGGCAAGCGCTAAAAATGCTTGCCGAACGGCCTATGGTTCTTTGAAAAATACCCTCATGCGCATGCCGGCGGAGAGGCCCGCCCCCGAAAGGGGACGGGATTCCCCGCCGCACGGGGCATGAACGGACGGGAACGGGCGCGAGAATACAACTCCCGACCCCGAAGCCATGCGCGTGGGACGCGCGGCAAGGAATGCCGCGCAGTAAGTCCTGCAAGGAGGGTCATATGATAATTAACCACAACATGAGTGCCATGTACGCCAACAGGTCGCTGAGCGTCACGCAGACCGAGCTCAATAAAAACATGGAGAAGCTCGCATCCGGGCAGCGGATCAACCGCGCCGGCGACGATGCTTCTGGCCTCGCGGTCTCAGAGAAGCTGCGCGGACAGATCCGCGGCCTCAACCAAGCCCAGCGGAACATCGAGAACGGCGTTTCCTTCATCCAGACCACCGAGGGCTACCTCCAGGAGACGCAGGACATACTCCATCGCGTCCGCGAGCTGGCCGTGCAGTCGTCCAACGGCATCTATACCGCCGAGGACAGGATGCAGATACAGGTCGAGGTTTCACAGCTCGTCGACGAGATCAACCGCATCGCGAGCCACGCGCAGTTCAACGGCATGAACATCCTGACCGGCCGTTTCGCCACGCAGGGCGATCAGGTCATGCAGCTCCAGGTCGGAGCCAACATGGACCAGAACGAGCGTGTTTTCATCGGTACGATGACCGCCACGGCTCTCGGGCTCCAGGGCGCCCAGGGTGCGACTGAGGGAACGATTTCCATCGAGGACCCGGAAAAGGCCAACCAGTCAATCGGTAGCCTCGACTCCGCCCTCAAGATCGTTTCAAAGCAGCGCGCCGACCTCGGCGCTTACCAGAATCGTTTCGAGATGGCCTCCAAGGGCGTCGCGATTGCATCCGAGAACCTCCAGGCAGCTGAGAGCCGCATCCGCGATACTGATATGGCATCAACCATGGTAGATTACGTCAAGAACCAGATCCTGTCACAGGCCGGCGGAGCGATGCTCGCCCAGGCCAACACCAGGACCCAGTCGGTTATGCAGCTGTTGGGTTAATAGAAACCGTTTGATGATTCGTAGCGGAGAGCTTCCTGGACGTCGTCTTTCCGCGACGGCTTTGATTTCGAGAAGGGGGGGGATCGCGCCCTCCTCCCTTCGTTTTCAAATTGCAGGCGGATTCCCGCGAAAGCCTGGGTTCGCCATTTCCATAGGAGGAAACGTATGTCTCTCGACGTTTCAACCGTACAGGGGCTTCAGGGCGTACAAACCGTCCAGATGGCCGCCAAGGATGCACAGGTCGCCAAGGCCAGGGCCGGCGATGTCATGAAGACCGAACCGCCCGTATCGATGGAAGCCATCCTCGGAGAACTGGCCAGCGTAAGCGCGGCCTTCGACAAGCGGCTCTCGTTCAGCATCAACGAGAAGATAGACCAGGTGGTCGTCAAGGTCATCGACACCGATACCGATAAGGTAATCAGGGAAATTCCGCCCGTCGAGCTGCAACACGTCCATGAGCGAATCAGGGAGGTTATCGGCATCCTGTTCGACGAAAGGGCGTGAACCGGAAGGAAGGCCCGTAGGCCCTATGTCGGATATCAGCATCCCCGGCGTCAAGAGCAAGTACGACACCCAAAAACTCATCGAAGACCTGATGAAGGTCGAGCGCATCCCGAAGACCCGTGCCGAGGAACGGCTGAAGGAAGTACAGCTAAAGCGTACGACCTGGCTCGACCTGAACCGGCGCCTCACCTCGCTCCGGGACAGCTCCAGGTCCCTGTTTTCGTTCCAGAACCCGTTCAACGAGCGAATCGCCGCGTCGGACGACGAATCCGTCATCACCGGCACGGCCACCAGGGAAGCGATCGAGGAAACCAGGAGCTTCACCGTCAAGCGGACCGCCGCCGCCGACCGCTTCATGTCCGACGGCATCGCCTCTGACGCCAAGGTCCCGGCGGGAAGCTACGTCTTCACGGTCGGGGAAGCTTCGGTAAAGCTCTCGTATGGAGGCGGTTCCCTCAAGGATTTCGTCGAGGCCCTCAACCGCAAGGGCGGCGAGACGCTGCGGGCCCAGATAGTCGCCGTAAGCTCGAACTCGCGCGTCCTCGTCATCGAATCGCTGAAGACCGGCGCAGCCAACAGGCTCGGGTTTTCCGACGCCGCTGAGGACCTGGCGCTGTCGACGGGACTCGTGCAGCGTGCCAGCCAGGCGAGGCGGGACTTGCCGACGGCCGAACCGACGCGTTTCGAAAAAACTCTTGACCGCTCGAGGATATCGACCGCAAACGACTCGCTCACCGTCGCCCCTGACGGCGAAGCGGCCTTGAAGCTGCCTTCGGCCATACCTACGACCGGCCTCGTGCTCGAGCTGCAGGTCGAGTTGAGGGATCGTTCCACCGCGGACGCCGCAGCGTCCGGTCCGCCGCCCGGCCCTGCCATCCCGCCCACCGGTTCCATAGAATACGAAGGCATACGCATAGACAGCGCGGCTTCGGAAGCCGTCCTGCCCGAATGGTCGCAGCCGCCGGTGCCACCGCGCAGGGACGATTATTCCCCTCTGTACCTGATAGACGGGTCAGGCCGGTCGATTGCGCTGCCGCCGGTCCAGACTGGCCTTACTACCATCACCATTCCCTTGCCGGCGTACTCTTCGACATTTGCGGGCCTCGGCATCAGGAACGGCAACACCGACAG
>PGXR01000239.1 GCA_002839245.1 Spirochaetae bacterium HGW-Spirochaetae-7
CCGCATCGACGGCGGCTACCCAGTCGGATCGCGAGGCGGCTTCCCCGGCGCGGCTCCATGCTGGGTGTTCTCCGGCGAGCGTTGCCAGGCTGCGTCGCGCGAAGTCGGCTAGCGCGGCGGGCGGCGTCCACGGCTTGGCCGCCCTGGCGCGAACCGTGACGCGTATCGCAGGCGCCAGTGCCCGCCCGGCGGATCGGGCAAGCGTATCGAACCATGGATACGGCTCCGGCCGCAGAAGGTAGACGCCCGGCTCGTCGACCACCAGGACTCCCTGAATGCCGGCGCGGCACTCGAGGCCGTCGTCAGCCAGGCCGGAATAAGTCGATCCAGGCTGGAGTACGACGACCTGTCCGCCCGGTACGGCAAGAGACAGTTCCGGCGGTTCCGCCAGTCCCGCCCAGCCTCGGCCGGCGGCGCGCAGGTGCCAGGCCACCGCCTGCCCTGGCTCGGCTTCGATATCGCGGGTCGGCTCCACCATCTCGAGCCGCCATGAACGGCCTACGGCCCTGGCGCCGGAAGCCGAAGAAGGCAACGGCCGCGCCGCCACGGAAAGGGGTTCAAGCTCGAACGCTCCGTCGTCGTCGTGCGCTTCCAGCCGGGGCATCCGTATCGCCCCTGGCGCTATCGCGGCGACCCGGAACATCCCCGGCTTGCCGGGTAGCGGCTCGACGAGCGCGCCTCTGACCGCAAAGGTCGGGCAGGACGCGGGCATGCCCGTCGGACCGATAGCTTCGACGATGAAGGCTTCGCGTTCCACGACGGAAGCCGGAGCGCGCCACGAGCCGTGACGGACTGCCGGCGGAGCGGCGTCCCCAGGGTGGACGAACCCGGGTGCCACCTCGAGCGACCATGATCCCAGGTTGACGGGGCGCCCGCGTACGAGGGCCGAAAGACTTATGATGTCGACCCTGCCAGGCGCGGTTGACATGAAGCGGTACTCGATCACCGCGCCAGGCATGGCGCCAGACGGCGTGCCGGGGCGGATATCGGCGCCGAGGTAGCGCGCGGAACCGACGATGCCGGGTTCCACCGGACTTACCGAAGCAGCCGGCTCGCCAGGCAATTCGACGACGACAGAAAATCCGCTGCCCGCTTCCGGCGACGGCGGGACGATGCTCACCGAACGGGCACCCTGGCCCCAGGCGCTTCCTAAAGCCAGGAGACAAGCGACGGCCGCGGCGCGGACGATGACGGCGCGCATCAGTGGTCCACCGCCGCGTCGGAACCGGACCCGCCGGGAGCGAACAGGGTCCTTTCATCGGGCCTGGACAGGGTGAACGGCCGGGAACCGCCGCCCGGGTCGCCCGCGCCGTATCTGCCGCGCTCCGTCGCGCCGGAATCGTGCTTCTTCGAGGCGGCTTCCAGCGACAGTTCCCAGGCGCGGGCTACCTCATGCCTGAACGCCTGCTCGGCCGGCCTTCCCGCCCCAAGGCCGGGGTTTGAAGCGGCCTCAGCCACCCAGGCTTCCAGGGCTTTCTTGAACGACTCTCCGGCAGCCTGGTAGTCCGCGGCGGCGAAAGCCGCCGCGCCCAGGTTGTACCACGAACGCATTGCAATCCCGACGTCGCCAGAGCCAATCGCCACGTCGAAGAGCGGACGCGCGGCGCCGGGTTCGCCCAGCTCGACGAAGGCGTTCGCGAGGTCGTACGAGGCGACAGGCTCGCGACCGGCGCCGGCGCGCAGGTACAGGGCCGCCGCCTCGTGCGCGTACCCGTCGCTGAACAACCGGTTTGCGCGGGCGACCGTGAAGCCGCCGAGCTGGCCGCACGACGCCATCATGGCCGCCAGTACGGCGACGCCGACGAGGCGAGCATCACGCAACGGTCCGCCTCCTTCGAAAGCGGCCGCGAGGACCGGCAGGTACCCCGGGCCGCCTGGCCGAGGGAGACCATGACAACGCCGCGGCCATTCCCAGGGCAGCCAGCGCGACAAGCGCGAGCGCCGGGGAGGCGTCGGTCTCGACGCGTACATCGCGACGCCGGCCGGCGCGCGTGGACGCGCCTCCGCAAATGGCCGCGACCTTCGAGAACGCATCGCTGGAATCGGCCCTGACGAACGTGCCGCGGGCGGCCGCCGCCCATTCTCCCATCGATACGTCGTCAAGCCCCGTCTCTGCGATAACGCCGTCGACGCCGAGAACCGCTGCGCCTGAAAAGTCGAAAACAGGCTGGCGCGTCGCGTTGCCGAAGCCAACGAAAGCCAGGACAATGCCTGAATCGGCCGCACGGCGGGCTGCCGCGCGCGCCGTCGAACCGGTATCGTTGCCGTCGCTAAGCACGACGATGACCCTGGCCGTCACCCCGCCCGTCACGGGCCGGGCAGCCTCGTCGATGGCTGCGCCTACGTCAGATCCGGCGGCCGTCGTGACCGAAGGCCCGGCCCAGCGAAGCGCGTCTTCGAAGGCCCAGCCGTCACGGGTAGCGGGGCAGAGCGTCACCGCGCTGCCCCTGAACGCGACGAGCGACAGGGCCGCGCCGCTCGAGGCGGATGCCAACCTCCTGGCGAACGCGATCGCTTCGTCGAGCCTGCGCCCCGTCCCGGCATCGGAAAGCATGGAGTTTGACACGTCGATCACGAAGGTTACCAAAGTGCCCGAGACGGGTTCCGAAGAGTAGCGCGGCAGGTGTATTGCGCCCGACGAGGCCAGTACGCAGGCCGTCCAGAACACCGCCCCGAAGACCGAGCCAAGCGCCCGCCTCCCGACATAGCGCCGCC
This sequence comes from Spirochaetae bacterium HGW-Spirochaetae-7, assembly GCA_002839245.1. Lineage (GTDB taxonomy): Bacteria > Spirochaetota > Spirochaetia > Treponematales > UBA12059 > SZUA-370. The sequence continues at coordinate 2,716 of PGXR01000239.1, forward strand.
ATGATTTCACTGAACCCGGAACGCTGCCGAGCGTAGATGGCGCGGACCGAAGACGCGAGATGAAACGCGCCTGGAGCAGCGCGTACGGCACCAGCGCCAGAAGCGGCCAAAAAGCCGCAATTCGCTGGAACGTCATGCCAGGCCCCCGAAAGCCAGACGGCGCACCGACCACGCCGCCGCCGCCAGGACCATCGCCAGGACGAACAGCGGACGCCCGACAGGCTGCCTCGCTCCGGTGGCGTAGAGGGCGGCTGTTCCGGCGGGAGCCGTCTCGATGGCGCCAAGGTCGGCCAGCAGGGAGGCGAGCGCGCCTGAATCGGCTACCGACCGATACTCGCCGCCGCCCGCCCGGGCTATCGATTCCATGGTCGCCTCGTCGAAACCGGAACGGTACGTACCGCTCATCCTCTGGCCGGTGACCGGATCGACGTAATCGATGGGTATGTCGCCCCTGGAACCGAGCCCGACGACGATGAGCCTCGCGCCAGAGCGGCCCGCCGCCGCCGCGGCGTCCACGGGGTGGACGAGCCCGACGTTGTCCTCGCCGTCGCTCAGCAGGACCAGGGCTCCACGGGCGGCTCCCGACGCGGCCAGCTGCCTGAGCGCGCTGGCCAGCCCGAGCCCGAGAGCGGTTCCATCGCCGAGGATCCCGGGACGGATAGCGTCGAGCCGCTCCAGCACGACGACGTAGTCCGTCGTCGGAGGACAGGCGAGCGCGGCATCCGCGCCGAATGCCACCAGACCGACGGCTGCCCCGGCGGCTCCGTCCGGCGCCCCGATGAACGAGCGGACAAGCTCCTTGGCGGCGTCAAGCCGCGTCGGCTCGAGGTCCTTCGCGGCCATGCTCGGTGAAGCGTCGATGGTGAACACTATATCGAGGCCAGCCTTGGCCGATGACGAGGAGGAGGCTTCGGTGGCAGGCCCGGCGGCGGCGAGCGACAGGGCCGTCCAGGCGAGCGCCAGCATGGCCATGGCTGACATCGACGCGATACGCCAGGTCGCGGGAGCGTCCTCGATCTTTGATCCTCCCCAGGTATCGAGTGGCAATGAAAGCAGCCGTCTACAGCTTCGTCGCCTCAGCCAACCGGATATCGCCGCGACCGGAGGCACGAGGCAAAGCGCGAGAGCCGCGGGATTCTCGAAGGATATCATGGAGTGGCCTTTGCCCTGGAGCGAGGATCGCAGGCCGCGTCGAGCCGGTCGGCGATCGACCGT
>PGXR01000240.1 GCA_002839245.1 Spirochaetae bacterium HGW-Spirochaetae-7
GGCCAGAGAGGCGTCCGGCACTCAGGCAGCTTCGGCGGCTGAAGCGCCTGGCCGGCAAACGGCGGCGCTGGGCGCCCTCGCCATGCTGTCCGGCGAGGGCGGGGAGCCGGGGCGGGCCCGGGCCTACGCCGGCATCCTGCGCGCCTGGCGCAGCCCGTTCCCCCCTGCCGGTATTACTCAGGTGGCTGACGCGCTCTCGGAGTCGTTCGGTAACCTTCAAGGGCATCGGAATGTTTTTCCGCCGACGGGTTATTGCGCTGTTGCCGGGTCGGCAGCGCTGGCCGCCCTTCTGGCGTCGATCCTCGTCGTGTTGTCGCGCCGCGGGCGGGTCAAGAGACCGGACAGGACCGTTATGCTCGCTATGGTTCCGGCGGCGGTTGTGGCCGCCCTGTGCGTCGCCTTGACCCTGGCATCGGTGTTGGAGCGTGCCGATCGGCGCTTCGTGTCGCTCGGCGGCATGGCCCGGTCCGTCCCGTCCGAATCGTCTACCGGCCGCCCGCTTCAGATCGGAAGCACCGGCCGCGTGCTCGAATCGGCCGGATCGTGGCTGTTTGTCGAATTGGACGATGGCGGTCCTGCGTGGCTTGGCTTTGACCAGGTCGAGATGTACTGAGGAGAGGGCCGTGGATTTCGGAGAGATCTTGAAGTTGTGGGAAGCCTCCGGACACCCCGTGGTCGATGCGCCGACGAAACCAAGCGCCAAGAAACCGGGCGGAAAGAAACCGGGGGCCAAGAAACCGCCCGTGGTTTCCAACCTGCAGGCGGAATGGCTCGATAGCCACGGCGTGCCGGAGGAGACTAGCCGTGGCTCCGAGGATCATTCCCAGCCCCGCCTGTCGAGGAAGGACATCGAGGCCATGCCGATTGACGCGAGCCTCGACCTGCACGGGATGACGACCAGGGAGGCCGGACTGGCCCTGTCTGACTTCTTCAGGACGGCCGAGAGCATGGGGTGTCGCAAGGTATTGCTGGTACACGGCAAGGGGCTGCACTCATCGGCCGAACCTGTTCTCGAAGGCTTCGTCAGGCGCTGGCTCGAGACGAGGGCGTCGGCCGGTCGTTCCGGCCATGCCGACGCTGCCAAGGGCGGAAAGGGCGCTACGTGGGTGCTGTTGAAGCAATCGCGGCTGCCGGCGCAGCCGAAGAATCAGCGCTCCCGGTAGATGATGCGGCCGCGGGAAAGGTCGTAGGGGGACAGGGCTACCCTGACAGTGTCGCCCGGAACGATGCGGATGTAATGCTTGCGCATTTTGCCCGAAAGATGGGCAAGAATCAGGTGTCCGCCGTTCTTCAATTCGACCCTGAACATGGTATTCGGTAGGGATTCGCGAACGATACCCTCTACTTCTATGGCTTCTTCCTTGGCCACGATGCCTCCTACAAAGAAATACGACGTCCCATTGAACTGGGCGTCTCAAGCGCTATAATAGTACGGGCCGTGCGCGGACGTGTCAACCTGGCCCCCGGGGCAGTTGACACGTCAGCCTCATCCATGAATAGTGACACGCCCGCCGTTTTTTTTCCCGGGGCGGTTTTCAGATCAGCGAGGAGGGGTTCCATGGACAAGGATTTTACCGAGAAGATGCGCGAGTCGCTTACAGCAATGAAACAGGAAATCCTTGACAAACTGGTCACCACCAATGCGGATTTCCGTGCGATAGTCGAGGAGATGGATCCCAAGGATTTCGCCGACGTAGCGTCGGACGATGTCGACAGGAAGATGATCGAAGCGCTCGGCTCGCAGGATCTCAAGCGGCTGCGTTCGATAGAGTCGGCCCTCGTCCGCATACAGCAGGGCCGCTACGGTTCCTGCATCAAGTGCTCGAGCCGCATCCCCCAGGAACGGCTCGTAGCCTTGCCATATGCGGTACTGTGCATTGACTGCCAGAAAAGCGAAGAGCGCCGCAACCGTTAGCCAGGCGAGGGCTTTTCGACAAGCATTGTCACTCGAGCGGCAGTTCGCGGCGGCCGTCCATACCCACGACCGTGAGCTTGCGGTATCCGGCCTCGCGTGCGAGCCTCAGCCCGTCGTCCCTATTGGCCAGCAGCTGGTTGCCCTGGTGCGCGTCGGAGTTGACGCAGACCGCTATGCACCGGGCGTTCAATTCCTTCGCTATCCAGAGCGCCGGGTAGGGTGAATCGGTCTTGCCGCGCGCCATGCCTCCGGTATTCACCTCGACGATGATGCCGGTACCGGCAAGCGCGTCCACCACCTGCATCGCCGCCGCCCGGTAGCGACCGGTATCTTCCCTGAATCGCGACTTTCCGCCGTTGTTCTTGCGCACCAGGTCGAGGTGGCCCAGGATGTCGAAGCCTCCCGCCCTGACGCAAGCCGCGACGGCGGCGTAGTAGTCCTCCACGAGGGCGTCGGCGTCGCCGTCGTAGAACGACTCCAGGTGCGCCGCGAAATCATCCTCCGGCTCGTCTACGGTGAATCCGACCGTAGGAGGCCCCTCTGGAGAGACATAATGCACGGAGCCGATCGAGTAATCGAGCCGGGCTTCCCGGAACCTGCCGTCGGCGGGGCCGCACAGGCCTTCTATGAAATCGATCTCCAGGCCGACGAGTATGCCCATCGCCGGAATTCCGGCGCGCGGCGACGCGTGCTCCGCGGCAAGCGTCCGTATCGTGGCGAGGTACGCTCCGAGCCTCGAGCCATCCATGTTCCAGTCAGTGCCGAACGGCAGCGGAGCGTGGGACGAGAAGCCCAGGATGGAGAAGCCGGCGTCGCGGGCCGCCTCCGCCATGTCGTGCGCCGAAGTCTGGCCGTCGCAGAATTCGCAGTGGGTATGGTGATTGGTCAGCATGGAAAGACTATACCTTCCGAGGCGCCATCGCGACCATACGGAAAAAATGCTTGACAATAATTGCCGCTATGATAGGGTTCATTGATTCTACATGTAGAAGATTAAAGTCCGTTATCATGGAGGTTCAAGAATGAGCAAGAGTCCATTCAAGGTACCGCACACGTTCGTGCTGTTGTTCGCCCTGATCATCGTGGCGATCATCGGTTCGTACATCATCCCGGCAGGCGAGTTCGATCGCGCAAAGGATGCGAATTCCGGCAAGACCGTGGTCGTTCCAGGAACCTACCATCGCGTGGAACAGAATCCTCTGCATCCGTTCAAGACGTTCATCGCGGTGCAGAAGGGTTCGATAGACGCGGCTGACGTCGTGTTCTTCGTGTTCTTCGTCTACGCCTCGTTCTACATCGTGTTGCAGACCGGAGCGCTTCACTCGATGATAGGCGGCCTGTTGCGGATGCTCCGCGGCAAGGAGATAATCCTCATCCCCGTCTTCATGTATGTTTTCGCGCTCGGAGGCTCGGTCTTCGGCATGTTCGAGGAGACTTTCGGCTTCATACCGCTGTTCGTCGGACTGGCCATCGCTATGGGCTACGACGCCATAGTCGGCATGAGCATGGTCTTCCTCGCCGTCGGCATGGGCTTCGCGGCGGCTTTCATGAACCCCTTCACCGTCGGCGTCGCGCAGAAGGTGGCCGAGCTGCCGCTGTTCTCCGGCATGGGTTTCCGCATCGTCAGCTGGTTCGTCTTCGTGACCATGGCGGTCGTATGGACCATGATGTACGCCCTCAAGATAAAGAAGGATCCCACCAAGAGCCTGCTCCATGGCCTGGACATGGGCAAGCTCGCCCTCGACCATGACGAGTTGATAAACAAGAAGGCGTCTGGCCGCGACAGGCTCGTACTCCTCTGGGTGCTCGGCACCATCATCGCCCTCATATGGGGCGTCATCGTAAAGGGCTGGTACTTCGACGAGCTGGCCGGCCTCTTCATCATCATGGGCATAGCCTCCGGCTTCCTGGCCGGCTGGGGCCCAAGCAAGATAGCCGCAACCTTCCTCGAGGGCTGCAAGGACATCGTGTTCGGAGCCCTG
>PGXR01000241.1 GCA_002839245.1 Spirochaetae bacterium HGW-Spirochaetae-7
AATTGAGGCTAAGAGGATTCGAACCTCCGACCTTCAGATCCGCAATCTGACGCTCTATCCAGCTGAGCTATAACCTCATAAAAAAGAACACTGACCCTAAAAGCCATCTTTCAATACAGAGAGGGGGGGGATTCGGTTTTAGCCGCTCGCTTCGTGCTCGCGTCAAAAACCCGCCTCGTCCCCTTGCGGCGCTTGTTAGGACGGGGGCAAGCCCCCGTACCCCTGCGGTCCTTCGAGTCTCGGACCGCACCTGGCGCCTCTTCCTCCCGTTGGTCGGCGGGGACTCGGTTCGAATCCCCCCCTCTCGAACGGTACGGATACAACAGGCAATCCGGAACACCGGCTACCTTTTTCCAAACGGAGAGGGGGGGATTCGGTTTTAGCCGCTCGCTTCGTGCTCGCGTCAAAAACCCGCCTCGTCCCCTTGCGGCGCCCTCCATGGCGCCTCTTCCTCCCGTTGGTCGGCGGGGACTCGGTTCGAATCCCCCCCTCTCGAACGGTGCGGATACAACAGGCAATCCGGAACACCGGCTACCTTTTTCCAAACGGAGAGGGGGGGATTCGAACCCCCGGTACCCTTGTGGGGCACAACTCCTTAGCAGGGAGCCCGATTCGGCCTCTCTCGCACCTCTCCAAAAAAGCGAATCTCGATTATCTGTAAATGATCACGGTCTGTAGCAGCGCCCTTACGGAGCAGGGGGGATTCGGTTTCTTCGCTCGCGTCGTGCTCGCTTCAGAAACCCGCCTCCACCCTCTTCCGGCGGCATCCATGCCGCCTCTTCCTCCCTTTGGTCGGCGAGGGTTCTGGTTCGAATCCCCCCTGACTAAAAGGCTTTTTGATAATCTATATATACCAGCCGCTCTGCACGGTCTGTAGCAGCGCCCTTACGGAGCAGGGGGGATTCGAACCCCCGGTACCTTTCGGTACAACGGTTTTCAAGACCGCCTCCTTAAACCGCTCGGACACCGCTCCAACTCGTGGAAGCGAATACTAAATAAACAAGGCCTTAATGTCAAGGTACCGTATCCGCCGGCAAAGCCAGCCAGGGTATCAACCTACGAGGTACCGGCCCAGCTCGGCGAGCTCCGGGAACCTCGTGTAGATGGCCGGGCGGCCGGCAGAATTCGCCTTGTCGATCTCGACGACCTTTACATACAGCTTGTTGACTGAATCCGCAAGAATGTTGAGGTTGGAAGAGAAATTGTTGACAACCATGTCACGGAGCACTCGGTCCTGGCTGGTAAGTCGATCGACGTTGCCGTAACGCAGGCTCTGGGCCGCCTGCTTCCTGGCGGCGGAGATGAAACGGGCCATGGCGAGTATCAAGCCGTAGAGCTCGTCCAGGTGGTACCCTTGATAGCGGTAGTTGTCCGATTTCTCCGTCAGTTCCTCGATCTGGTTCCACGTGGCGTTGTCGAGTACCAGCATGGAAAGAGCGCCGCGGGTGAACCTGTTCGAGATGTTCGTCTTGAAGTGATGCCCAATCGCCTCGATCATCGAGTAGATTTCAGGCGTCTTGATCTGCATTGCATGAGTATACTGATTAATTTCGATCGACGCCATACTCGGACACGCTTTGCCTTGGCTTGAGCAAGCCTCCGCTTTGAGATAATCTTGGCCGATGACGAAGGCAAGAAAAAACCGTTCGAGACTTGTCCTGGCGTTGTTCGCCGCCATCCTCGCGATATCCACTTCTTGCGGCATCATCGAGGCACCGGTAGCCGAACTCCGTACCGACGTCCCTCAAATGGCACTCTACGCAGCGGCCTTCAACACGTCGCAGAGCCGGTACAGGATCAATGTTACCTGGAACGAACACGTCGCGTCGTCCATCTCCGAGCCAGGTGCCAAGCCGGCGCTGGTCATCGGTCGATACCTCAAGAATTCACGGTCAAAATCCACGCTCCAGTCGCTCGACCACCTTTTCTCGGACCTGGTCATCAACCAAAGCTCCTTCTATCCGAGCCTGCTGGAACTGGGCAGCTCGGACGGCAGGCAAATGCTACTTCCGGTATCGTTCAACCTGCCTCTGGTCGTTTTCAGGCGGGAACTCGACGACGCGATGAGCGACGGTTTCATTCTGGACCTCGCGGAACTGGAGAAACTGGGCGCAGCCCAGAACAAGGCAAACAAGTCATCGTTCACGAACATGGGCTTCGGCCCGCGCTGGTCCCCGGAATTCCTTTACTCCACGATCAGCCTTCTGGGGGCCGGATTCAAGGAAGGCACGCCCCTCAAGTGGAACAGGACCGGCCTCGAGGAAGGTATCGCCTACATCAAGGCCTGGGCCGATCGATCCAACGGCTCGGCGGCCAAGGAGGATGAATTCCAGTTCAAGTACCTTTACCTGCCTGGCTACAAGTCGGTGGAGGAAGGGAGAATCGGCTACGCCGCGATGATTTCGTCATCCTATTTCGTAGTCTCCGAGGAACGCCGCTCGTCGCTTTCATTCAGGTGGCTGGCGAAGGACGGCGCCGTTCCGGTCGACGACGACATCGTCTATGCCGGCATCTGCCGCGGGGGCTCGGGCAAACAGGCCGCGGAGGCATTCCTCAAGTGGTTCTATTCTGAGGAGACACAGCGTTCCATACTCGACGAAGCAAAGCGCTATCGCTCGATGGAGTCGTCGTTTGGCATCGCGGGAGGTTTCTCGTCGATCCGGACGGTAAACGAAAAACTCTTCCCGCTGTACTACCCCTCGTTGCTCGGCAAGATGCCGCCGGCGCACTATCTCAAGCCTCCCGACATATTGCCGTCGATGTGGCCCGAGTTGCGCAGGGAAATCGTGTTGCCGCTTCTCCTCGAGGCGACGGGACCGAATCCTCTCGCCAATCCCAATGCCGAGCTCGAAGCGCGGATACAGGCCTGGCTAAAGAAAATGCCTACGAACCAGTAGGCTCGAGTCGCTCAGCCGCCTTTCCCCAGGCGGCGAAGAAGGCCTCCCAGTCCCCGGCACTGCAGCACGACACGGCCAGCTTCCTCAGCTCGGCACCGCCGGGGGTACCCTTGAGCCAGGCGCAAGCCTGCTTCCTGAATTCGACGCAGGCAACGCGCTCGCCATAGTGGTGGATCGAAACGGACAGATGCCGCCGGGCTGCGGCAATCCGGGCCGCGGCGGGGGTAAGCGGCTCGGCAAGGCCCTCGAGCGCAGCCCTCGCCCGGGTGAATATGAACGGATCGCCCATGGCGCCCCTGGCGAACATGACACCCGCCACGCGACCGGCGCCAGACAGCAGTTCCACCGCCGCCGCCGCAGTGAACATGTCTCCCGAAGCGAAAACAGGCACGGTAACCGACTCGGCGAGCCGGGAGAAAGCCGCCCTGTCCGCCTTGCCGGCGTAACCCTGGGTCTTGGTACGTGCATGCAAGGTCACCGCCGCGGCGCCGCCTTCGACCGCAGCCGCGGCGGCTTCCAGGTAGTTGATCGACGAATCGTCCCAGCCCAGCCGAATCTTGACCGTTACCGGCGTCGCGACCGCGACGGCCATCGCTTCCACGATTGCCCGTATGCGCCCCGGATCACGCATCAAGGCCGAGCCCGCGCCGGTCCTGGTGATCTTGGGAACGGGACAGCCGCAGTTGACGTCTATGATGGCCGGCCCCCATCGTTCGGCCACGATCGAGGCGGCCCTGGCCATCACTTCGGGCGACGAACCGAAAAGCTGAACGGCGTAGTCCTGCTCGTTTGCCTCGCGGCCAAGCAGGACCTCCGTCTTCAGGTGGCCCCGTGTCAGGGCTTCCGAGCTAACCATCTCGGTGAAGGCCAGGTCGCACCCGGCATCGATGCAGACGGAGCGGAACGCGGCATCCGAGTAGCCGGCGACCGGCGCAAGGAACAGGTTGCCGCGCGTCGTATAGCTCCCGACGAGGACAGGAACGTGAAGGTTCATCGA
>PGXR01000242.1 GCA_002839245.1 Spirochaetae bacterium HGW-Spirochaetae-7
CCCGAGCGCATAGCGAGGGCGAGGCGCAAGGACGCGCCGAGAAGGGGCGAGGCGGCCCTTCGGCCCGAGACACGATGTCGAGGGCAGAAGGGCGATTCCGCCCGGGAACTCCAGCAGCAAGCATTGCGGTAACGCTGGCTGAAGGGCGATGCCGTCATGCGCGTCAGCGCATACGTAAATATTCTTCATATCGGCAACAACGCGTAGTCGCGTTGATTCCGCCCGGGCACTCCAGCACCAGGCGAATGCTGCTGGCCCTATCGTCCGTGTCATGCTACTCTCGGCGACTATGGAAACAGACTGCTCGATGGACCCTGCCAGCCTCATCCGTCTCGCCAACGCCCGCATGCCGTTCGGCAAGTACTCCGGCAGGTTGCTGATCGACCTGCCAGAGCCCTACGTCGTCTGGTTCTCGCACAAGGGATACCCCAAGGGCGAGACGGGCAGATTGCTCGAGGCGCTGTACGTGATCAAAGAAAACGGGCTGGAATCGCTGCTCCGGCCACTCGTCGGGATGCGAGGCTGAGCCTTATGTTTTTACGACCACCAAGGTCTTCGACTTGGCGACCATTCTGGCTATCGATGGCTCGGGATTCCTGCACAGCGCTTCTTCCGTGCTCACCCATTCCACCGCGTGTGATTCGTGGCTGACAACCGTGTCCCCGGGTTCGGCTATCAGCAGGAAGCGCGCGTCATAGTGCAGGTGGGCGGGCGCGTCGGCCCGGAGCGGTATCTCGTGTATGTCGATATCGAAGAGCTTGTCCGGGGACGCCGCCGATGCGCGGATTCCGGTTTCTTCGAACGTTTCCCGCAGGGCGGCCTCGAGCGTCGTTTCCCCGGGGTCGCAATGACCGCCGGGCTGCAGCCACTTGTCCAGCTTGCGGTGGTGGACAAGGAGGGTCATGGTCAGCGACGGGTCGACGACGAAGGCGGAACCGGTCACATGGCCTGGCGCGCAGGAGCGGAGGAACGCGTCGTCATGGGATCGGACGAAGGCCAGGAAGTCGTTGGCGATCGCATGCTCGGAGCCGTTCCTTTCAAGGTAGCATGCCAGCTGCCCGAGCAGGATAGTCCGAGGATCAGCTTCAGAAACGGGGCGACCATCAGGAATCCGCATGCCGGCATTGTAGCGCCGGCACCGGTTCGTCGCCAGCCGCGCGTTCCGGCATTTCCTCATCGCCTGGTTTCACTGCCATGGTGGAGCATGCTACCATGACCAGCGTCTCCACTGTTGCATCGCCGTTGCGGGGAAAGGGTACCATGAGCATCATCAAGACTATCGCGGACTCCGCGCCAATCCAGATAGCGTTGACTATTCCGATATATGGCCTGTACGCGGCCGTGGCCGGCCTGTCCATGCTGCCGTCGGCGATGCTGCTTGGCTGGGGAATCCGCACCCTGGCTTCCGCGGATCGATGGCTGGCATTCTCGATGGTATTGGGGCTGTCATTGTTCGTGTTCTTCATGACGGCGGTGATCGTCATGGGGCTCGCGATACGGGTACTGTCACTGGGTATCAAGCCGGGACGATATCCGGAAAAGTCGACGACCGTGCTCAGGTGGCTAGTCTACAGCGGAATCTTCAACATGATGACCAAGCTGGTCCTGCCGATGGTGCCGATGAGCTTCATGACCAACATGTTCTTCAGGTTGGTCGGATGCAGGATTGGACGGGGCGTCAAGCTCAACAGCTTCCAGCTCAACGACGCGTACCTCCTGACCATCGGCGATGGCGTGGTCATAGGCGGCCAGGCGGACGTCTCATGCCACCTCTACGAGAACAGCCATCTGGTACTTCTGCCGATCTCGATTGGCGCAGGCACCGTCATCGGCGCGCACTGCTATGTATCGCCGGGGGTGAGCATCGGTAGCAACTGCCTCATCGGCCTTGGTTGTTACATCAGGCAGGGCAGGCAGGTTCCTGATGGCGAAAAGTTGACTTCGGTGGCCGGGGTATCGCTACAGACAGCGCAGCGCCTTGAAAAAGGCCGATTCTAGGGTTTGTTCGCCTCTCGCCATCAGTAACTCGTCGTCCGTGACGTACCCGTCCGTTAACCAGACGGGCATGTGAAGGGCATGTGAAGGGCCGCGCTTCCTTGCGCGGCGGAGCCGGCTCGCTTCGCTGACCTGCAGCGTACCAAGCGGGCGCCTTGTTCCAGCCCGGACCGCGGATTATACTTTTTCCATGAATCGACATCTTGCCCGGACAGTGAACCTGGTCATTCTGGCGGCGCTCGTAGTCTCGTCCGCGACCGGCCAGGCCAGGGGAGTCGCGACTACCGCTGCGCCGGTCGGCTATCCCCGCAGCACCGGGGAGTGGGCAGCGTTCCTCGCCCCGGATCCCCGTTTCATGGAGATCGGGAGCATCCCCGAGCCGATGCCCACCCGGAAACTCGCGGAGGCGGGCCTTGTCGCGTCGGGTGTCCCGACCGAGCGCATGGAGTACTACATCGGCCGGCTCTGGGAGACCTTCGAAGCCCTGCGGACGAGGTCGGAGCGGATCCAGGATCCGGCATTGCGGGCCGAATCAATCCTCCCGTTCCTCCACCGTAGCCTGTTCAAGAAATATCAGGCGGACATGACCACCGTCGACGCAGTGGTCGATACGGGATACTTCAACTGCGTATCCTCCGCCGTGGTCTACCTCCTCGCCGCCAGGGTCTTCGTGCTGCCGATGAAAGGCGTCCAGACCCCCGACCACGCCTTCTGCGTGCTCACGGTCGGGGGTCGGGACATCGACGTGGAGACCACGAATCCCTTCGGATTCGATCCCGGTACGAGCAAGCGCTTCATCAGTTCCTTCACCAAGACGACGCAGTTCTCCTACGTGCCCCCCGGAGACTACGCCCGCCGCAAGACCATCACCGAGAAGGACCTCGTCGGCTTGATCCTGCACAACCGGGCAGTGGAAATGAACCGGCAGGGGAAGTACCTTGAAGCCCTTCGCCTGGCCGTGGACCGGACGACGGGCTTCCCCGGACCCGACTCGTACGACTTCCTGGCGGATACGGCGTCCAATGTCTGCGCCGACCTCGATCAGCGCGGCGATATGTCCGGCAGCCTCGCCGTGGCGGAACATGTCCTCGCGCTTGCGGGTGCCCGGCCGAAGGTCCAGGAGCTTCACCGTGTAGCCGTGTACAACTTCGTCGCCGATGCCCACAACCGTTTCGCGGGCTACTACAACGCCCGCGACTACGCCCGGGCTCACGCGGTTGTCGAGGAGGCGCTCCGGCGTTTGCCGGACGACCCGACCCTGCTTCAGGACCTCTCGGCTCGTCAGCCGTGACGTTCCCGTCCGCTTGGCGGACGGGAACGTCATGGGCCGCACGTCCGCTCGTGCCGTGGGGTTGCCGTGCTGTATACTGCGACGGTGACTACGATATTGTTTCTCGCGTTCATAGCCAGCCTTTTCGTCTGCGCCTTTCTCGGCTTTCCGATGCTGTACGCTATCCTTGCCGGCCTGGTGATTTTCGCCTTGTACGGCATCCGCCGGGGCCGCTCGGTCAGGAGGCTCCTTGCGGTCGTGGTCCCGGGGTTCAGGAACTCGATGATCGTCGTCGTCGTCCTGTTCCTGATCGGAGTGATGAGCGCCTCGTGGAGATCGAGCGGACTGATGGCCCTGCTGGTTATAGACGGCCTGTCGTTGATTTACCCGCCGTTGTTCCTTTTGTTCGTGTTCTTGCTCTGCTCTTTGTTCTCGTTCATCCTCGGCTCGTCACTGGGGTCCGCCAGCGTGATGGGGGTCCTGCTGTTTACCCTGGGCAACGCCGCCAGGGTAGACCCGCTGCTTTCGGGCGGAGCCATCCTGTCGGGCATCTATTTCGGCGACCGCGCATCGTATCTTTCATCCAGCGCGCTGCTCGTGGCGACGATAAACCATGTCGACCACAAG
>PGXR01000002.1 GCA_002839245.1 Spirochaetae bacterium HGW-Spirochaetae-7
CCCGACCAATAGCGCCCACTACGATTCGACCTATCCCATCCTCGAGATCCTGCGGCACCTGGATTTCCTGAGCCACCTCGACATCGCCAAGGCCCAGGAATTCCTGCTCATGGCCAGGGAGGAGCGCTTCAAGGCGGGTGACCGCATAATCGAACGCGGTACGGCCGGCGACAAGTTTTATGTCATCTACCTGGGCAATGTTTCGGTACGCAGCGGTGAGCTGCGCCACGAGAAGATCTACGGATCGTATGAGTACTTCGGGGAGGTGGCACTCCTCAGCGGGGGAGCGCGGATGGCCGACGTGGTAGCCGAGACCGAGGTCATCGCCTATAGCCTGGGCCGGGATGAATTCCTCTCCTTCATCGCAGGTACCGAGTTCGAGCAGACCCTGATACGCGTGGCCAAGCACAGGAGCCCCGAGACCTGGAACCTCCTGTCCACCAGCCGATTCTTCAATCTCTGCTCCTCGTACCAGAAGACCTGGCTCGAATCGATTCTCGTCCCCGAGCGGCGCGAAAAGACGGGCGTGATACTCGCGCAAGGGCAGGTGGTCGACCGCATCTACCTCATCGGCGAGGGATACGTCCAGGTATTCAAGGACGGGGTGGAGGCGGCAACGCTCGGGTCGGGCGATTTTATCGGCGCTATGCACAAGGTAGCGGGGAACGAACCCGCCGAGTTCGAATTCAGGAACGACGGTCCGGTGAGCCTGTTCGCCATGATCAAGGCGGACCTGGAACCCTTCATTAAAAACAACCCCGGCATCGTCATGAAACTGGCCTACGAGTTCTAGGGCAGCGATGAGCATCAATAGCGGCGTCATCATAGCCATGGCCGTCGGCGTAGCGGGCTCCTCGGTCGTCCACCTGTCAAAGGCGCTGATGCGCATGGGCATCTCGGGTATCGCGCGCAAGCAGAAGGCGGCCAGGATCGTCTACGGCTTGGGGATCCTGCTCAATTTTACCAATCCCCTGTGGGTGATCGTCGCGAACCGCTTCGCCCCGGTCGTGTACTACACGTCGATGTATGGGCTGGGCCTAGTCGCCCTGGTTCTCTTTTCGGCTAGATTCATGGGGGAGAAGCTCGAGCGCAAGCAGGTCTACGGCATCGTGGTCGTCTGCGCGGCGACGCTGGTCATCGGCGCCGGGAATATCATCCGCCCGATCCACTCGCTTTTTTCGGTCGATCAGTCACTTGTGCTGGTCGCCGCGACAGTATGGCTCGTAGGCGGACCGCTCTGCGCCATCGCCATCCGCCGCGCGCGGATCGTGGTCCAGGAACTGGCGTTCGGCCTCATCGCCGGCGGCTTCGGCGCCTTCGACTCGATCCTGAAGGGCATAGCCCAGGCGGGTCCGTACGGCAGCGCGTTCCTGCCTTCGGACGCGGCCCGATGGATGATATTCGCGGCCAGCTTCCTCGGTGCCGCGGGCGCCTTCGGCATGGTCCAGTGGTCGTATCTGCGCGGTTGCAGGGCTTCCACGCTCGGCGCCAGCTTCAATGTGACGTATGTCGCGCTTCCTCTGGTTATCAGTACCTTTGCAGTTAAGGGAGCAGGACTGGGCCTCCCGTCGATGATCGGCTTGGCCCTGCTAGCGCTTGGCGTGTACCTGATCAGGACCCGGGCGACGACGACTATAACAAGATACAACGAAACCGACGCGCCACATGGAAGGAAACCATGAAACCAACAAAGCTATCGATAGTGGCTATCGCTATCTGCCTGTTAGCCATCGCCGCGCTTGCAATGCCTGCTGATGAACCCGTGCGGAAGAACGGCTATTTCAATATCGACGCGGCGTATCTGGCCCGCTTGCTTGCAGCAAAGGACTCGAAATCGGGCGCTGCAGGTAATTTTTTCCTTGTAAATACGCACGTTCCGTATGAAGGCCATATCCAGGGCACTGACGCCTTCATCCCCTACAACAGGACATGGGAGATGGCCGGCCGGTATCCGGCAGACAAGACCGCGAGGATAGTCGTCTATTGCATGACGGGGCCTATGTCAGATTCGGCCTCCCGTGCCCTGGTCCGATTGGGTTACACCAACGTTTACAACCTGATTGGCGGCATGCAGGCCTGGAAACGCGCCGGGCATGCGCTGGATTACAGCGGGGTGGTCAAGCCATGATTCCCATTCATTCCGACTAGTTTTGCTACGCCATGGGGAATCCTGGCTTGCGACCTTTCATCACCATACATATTTATGGATCCTTTACACATTCGGGAACGGCCACCGAGGATGCGCGGGTTTTTGAACTGGAAAAAGACTTGACCAGGACTACCACGGGGCCGGCGTTCATCAATATTTCCGAGGAATACGTGAAGACCACCAGGCACGGCATATCCACCGACCCCGCTACCGACCCCGATACGAGGGCCGACTATCTCGCGTATATAGCTCCGTTCTACGGACGCCGATTGCCTCGTTCGAAGTGCATCCGGTCGAGCCTCACCGCATCGTCAACTCGCGCAGCATTCAAGTCGCGCAGCAGGAGAGTTGCTTCACGTCTTTGGTAAAGATCAGGGCCGCTAGCTTGAGTCCCTCGGCCATCGTCAGATAGGGGAACATCGTTCCGGCCAGATCGTGGATGGTCATGCGGGCCTTGATGGCAAGTGTCGCGATCTGGATGATCTCGCTGGCTTCCGGCGCCAGTATCTGGGCGCCCACGAGTCTGCCGGAGGGCATCTCCGCCACCAGCTTGATGAAGCCCCTCGAATCGAAGTTGGCCAATGCCCTGGGAACGTTGTCCAGGCTCAGGGTCCTGCTGTTTACCGTGAGTCCGCGCTTGCGGGCTTCATCCTCCGTAAACCCCACCGTCGCCACCTGAGGATCGGTGAAGACCACGGCGGGCATGGCGGACAGGTCGAGCGTCGCATCGCCCCCGGTCATGTTGATAGTCGCGGCTTTCCCCGCTGCCGCGGCCACATACACGAACTGCGGTCGATTTGTGCAATCTCCGGCGGCGTATATTCCAGGATCGCTCGAGCGCAGGTGATCCTCGACGATGATCGCTCCTGCCGCATCCAGTTTGACCCCCGTGTTTTCAAGGCCCAGGTCGTCTGTATTCGGTTTTCGGCCCAAAGCGACGAGCAGTCGTTCGACTTTGATTTCGCCGTTTCGGGTTGTAAGGGTAAAGCCATTGGTATCGTAATTTACGCGTTCGGCTTCCGTAAGGGGCAGAATTCTGATGCCTTCCGATTCCAGCGATTCCTGCAGCGCAGCGCCAATGGCCGGATCTTCACGATACAACAGGGTATGCCGCGCGAGTATCGTTACCGCGCTGCCCAGCCGCGCGAAGGCCTGAGCCAGTTCCAACGCTACGGACGAGGAGCCCAGCACGGCCAGGCTCTCCGGAATCTCCGCGCACTCGAGAGCTTCGGTAGAGGTCCAATACGGCGTACCGGCAAGGCCGGGAATCGGCGGAATGAACGGACGCGCCCCGCTCGCTATCAGGCAGCGATCAAAGGGCACATCGAGGCTTTGGCCATCCGGAGTCCGGACGGAAAGGCTTGAAGAACTGGAAAACCGGGCCTGACCCCGAAGAACCTTGATTTCCTGTCTTGCTGCCAGCACATCTTCGTACTTGGCCTGTTGGAGCTCTCCAACGCGGTCTTGCTGCTGGGCAAGCAGCTTGCCTCGGTCGATGGCGGGTTCCAAGACCGAAATGCCGTTGTCGAAAGGGCTCTGCCGGCGCAGGTGGGCGATATAGGCCGCGCGGATCATGATTTTGGAAGGCACGCAGCCGATGTTGACGCAGGTCCCCCCGATCGTGCCTTTTTCGATCAACGTGACTTCGGCACCTTCATCCGCGGAAGTCAGGGCCGCCGCCATCGCCGCGGCGCCGCTGCCTATGATGGCTATGCGTGCCTTGCCGGAAAGGCGCTCCGATTGCGCACCTGGAGCTTGCGATGGCTGGCGGAGCAATTCGGCGCCATACCCGGCAGCTTCTACCGCGTCGATGGCTTGCTGCACGTTGATGTCCGGGTTTCCTTCGACGACAGCCATTTCATCCGGATAGGTCAACTTCACAAAATCAACTCCCGGGATCGTCGCCAGGGCCTTCTTGACGTGTACCGCGCAGGCATCGCAGGTCATGCCGGAAATTCGCAATTTAATCATAGGGGCTCCTTCTCGACGGAATCGGTCTTGCAATCATGCCATCGATATAACAAGCTTACTACCGTAGTTGAGTACGGAGTCAAATGAGATGGACAGAAATTCCGGAAATCTGACAATCAGCATGGTGGCCGAAGTATCGGGGGTGGGCGTCGAAACGATACGCTATTACCAGCGCAGAGGGTTGCTCAGAGAACCGCCACGCATCGATGGAAGCATACGACGGTATGGAACGAGCGATATAGACAGGCTACGCTTCATCAAAGCAGCCAAGCGCTTGAGCTTCAGCCTCGATGAGATCGCCCAGCTGCTGCGGCTTGAAGACGGTCTACATTGCGATGAAGCCGCCAGTATTGCGACCGCCAGGCTTGAGGATGTGCGTTCCCGCCTGAGTGATCTACAGAAGATAGAACAGTCACTGACGGGTCTCCTCAACGCGTGCGGAGCCCGTACCGCCACGATACGCTGTCCACTCATCGCGGCGCTGTGCGATGAGAGTTAGATCATGGAAGGTGCGCCAGGATTTCTTCTATTGAAGATCGCTTTTTGTAATCCGGGTCAAAATGCCTCCAGGCAACCATCCTGTCCGTACCGATGATATACGTCGCGGGGATGGGCAAGCGCTCGCTGTCGTCGGTGTTCGCGGTTTTAAGCTTTGCTCCGAGTACCGTGTTATACATGAACCTGGCCTTCGAGTCCGGCATGAACGTCAGGTCGAACAGATCCGATATCCGGTAACCCTCGTCGTACAGCAGGGCGAATTCGGCTCCGGTCTTCTCCTGGGTACGCTTGAGGAATTCAGATCGCTCCGGTGAAACCGCGACGACCATCGCGCCTTTGGCCTGGATAGAGGCGAGCCCGTCCTGCAGCTTCTTGAGATGCGCGTTGCAGACGGGGCACCACTGGCCGCGGTAGAAAATGACGGCCACCGGGCCTTTCTCCAGCGCGGCGTACAGGCTCCAGCTTTGGCCATACAGATCCACCGCGCTGAAGTCGGTGACCATCGAGCCCACTGACAGCCCCGTTGCCTCTTCTGCTTTTCGATTCGCTGATGCGTTCATGATATCCTCCCTGCAATAGTCTTGACTGATCGTTCCAAATACACTATACCAAGGCAACCGGTCAATGTATATCCCATGGCAAGCGGTCTTGCCATGGAGCTTTGGAGGTAACGAGATGATACTGGGAATCAGCGCCAGCGGGCGGGCGCGGGGCATCACGGAAGAGGCTGTCAGGGCGACCCTGGACGCTACCGGAGAAGAAACGAGTTTCGTGTCACTCGCGGGCCTGAGGATCAATGGTTGCACCGGTTGCCTGGGCTGCTCCGGCGACAATGTATGCAAACAGGAGGATGACTGGAACCAGATCGGCAGGGCCATGTTGACGGCGGATGCCATTGTGTTCGGCGCTCCTGATTATTATGGTACCATCAACGGGCTCGGACACGCCTGCCTCGAACGAACCTTCTCGTTCAGGCACCGGGAACGGTACCTGCTGGCCGGGAAGCTGGGTGTATCCATACAAGTCGACGGAAGGACGGGCAGTACGGTACGCTCCTTCATTGAAATGTTGATGGGCTCGAACAAGATGGCCGTGGTCGGGAGCCTCGGGGCTGCAGGGTTCTCGCAGTGTTATACCTGTGGCTATGGGGGGAACTGCGCGATCGGCAATGTTGTCGCCAGACACGGGTTTCTTGAGAAGATAGAAGAGAGCCATCTTCCGCCGCGCTTCTGCGCCCAGGAAGAGGCTCGCGACAAAGCACGTATGACGGGCAGGATTCTGGGATCCATGTTGCGCGCCCGCCGTGGACAGGAGTGATCATGGCTTTTATAAAGGTTATCGAGCCGGAGCAGGCAACGGGTCTTCTCAAGGAAATCTATGACGGACTGGTGCAGTCACGCGGCAAGGTTGCCGATGTGCACAAGATCCAGAGTCTGCACCCCGAGACCATAACGGCCCACATGGACCTGTACATGTCCGTCATGTTCTCCGCCTCGCCCTTGTCCAGGGCGGAGCGCGAGATGATGGCCGTCGTGGTTTCCATGCAGAATGGCTGCCCCTATTGCCAGGAGCACCATGGGCAAGCCCTCAATCATTACTGGAAGGACGAGGCGCGATTGTCCAGGCTCAGGACGGATCCCGCCACCGCCGGATTGTCTACGCGGGAAGCGGCGCTCTGCACCTTCGCCAAACTAGTTACCACAGCTCCCGCGGTCGGTGCCGACGGCTCCGCCGTGGCTGAGCTTAAGAAGGCTGGATTGGATGATCGGGGGATACTGGACGCCACGCTCGTCATCGGCTATTTCAACTTCGTCAACCGCATTGTACTGACACTCGGAGTAGAACTGGAAAACAATCCAGGCGGATACAAGTACTAGCCGTCGCCATATTGCACAAGCTTACAATGAGGTACCGCATATGCCCTGGGAAAAGCAATTTGACGTGGACGAGGTGCTTGGCAAGGCCATCGATGCCTTCTGGTGCCGGGGCTTTGCGGCGACCTCCATGCAGGATCTGGTCGAGCGCACCGGCGTCAACCGCGCCAGCCTGTACGCCACCTATGGGGACAAGCGTACGTTGTTCATAACGGCCCTCAAGTCATATGACGAGTCGCGCCGCCGGGCCCTCTTTGCAGACCTGGAGGCACGGTGCGAGCCCAAGGAAGCAATCCGCCAGCTCTTTTTTGCAAACACGGCCCAGGCTTCACGGCCTGGCGAGCAGCGCGGTTGCTTCATGGCCAACACTGCGCTCGAACTGGCACAGCACGACAAAGAAATCGGAGCCATCGTGGCAGAGGCCCAGGAGGAGATGGAAGCCTTCCTCTTCCGCATGATAGAGCGAGGCAAAGCCGACGGAAAAATACCCGAGCTCCTCGATGCGACGACAGCCTCAAGGAGCCTCCTCGCCTCGCTCCTGGGAATTCTCGTGCTCGTCCGCAGCCGCCCCGAAAAAAAGCTTCTGGACGACGTGGTAGCCGAGGCGATGCGGAAACTGAACTGATGACGTACCCCAAACAACACTAAGGAGAACTACATGAACTTCGACGTACACACCATCGAGACGTCTCCGGAGTCCGCCAAGCTTCCGCTGGCCGAGGCCGTCAAAGGTTACGGCTTCCTGCCCAATATGATAGGCGTCATGTCCGAGGCGCCGGCCCTGCTCAAGGCCTACCGGGCGCTTTCGGAGCTGTTCGGTCAGACTTCGCTATCCCGCGACGAGAGAAACGTGGTCATGCTGACGGTTAGCCGCGAGAACGGCTGCGAATACTGCGTCGCGGCGCATACCGGCATCGCGACGATGCAGAGGGTACCTGCCGAGGTCGTCAACGCCATCAGGGACGGCAAGCCAATCAGCGACGCGCGGCTGGAGGCTATACGAGCCTTTACGGCCGCCCTCGTCCATTCGCGCGGGTTCGCGACCGAATCCCAGCTCGAGGCTTTCATAGGGGCCGGGTATACCAAGGCCCAGGTCCTCGAAGTGGTGCTCGGCATCGGGTTCAAGACCCTGTCCAACTACACCAACCACCTGGCCCACACGCCGCTGGATCCCAAATTCGCCGCGGCCGCGTGGAAGAAGGAAGACTGACCTTGGAAAAGCGGGGGCGGCGGGAAATGACCCGTCGCCCTGAATCGAGTTAGTCTACCTGGTGGCACTCGATGCACATAGCAACGGTACCCTGGGTGGTGATCTTACCCGTACTGTTGAGTCGGATGTATTCCCAGTTGTTGTTTTCTGGATTGTAATTGGCGTCCCGTTTGACCATGACGAATATATCAGTCAGCTTGCCCTTCTTGCCATCAACATCCTTGAAGGTCTCCTTCAGCAGCACCGTACCTTCAGGGTATGGAAGGGGATCCTCTCCTCCGGCTATGGATACCGCCTCGCCAACGGGATTTACATAAATCTCCCGAAGTCCATTGCGGGCCAGGTGTACGCCACGTAACGAACCGGTGGGATCGCCGGACAGAGTTACCGCGTTGACCTTGTGCCAGTTCTGGTAGCCTGATATCACGGAGATATCCGAAAATGGCGTTCCTCCGGTCGTCGCGCAGGCGATGACAACGAGTACCGTAGCCAGGGCCACCAGGCCCGATAGCTCAAACCTGTTCTTCATCCTGTTACCTCTTCCTTCATTGGATTATATAATTCCAGGCTCGTGAGCCTGGAAATCGGGCTCGAATACCTTCACGGGCAGCTCTTTTCCCTTGACGGGCGCGGTGTATCCCTTCTGCCACGAGAAATGCTCCTTGACCAGCAGGTAGGTAGCTTCCGATACCAAAACAGTCGTGCCTGCCAACTTGTTGAGCGATTCGATCCGGGACGCGGTGTTGACGGTATCGCCTATCGCCGTAAACTCGGTCTTCTTGCGGAACCCCAGTTCCCCGACGATCGCCGGCCCCGTATGGATGCCTATGCCTATCCTGAACTCATGGGCATAGCGCTTCTTCAAGTACACGTTGAATTCCGCTACCGCCTCGAGCATGGCCTTGGCCGAGCGCATGGCCAGCATGGCGTGATGCTCTTGGTGTCCGTGCTCAAGGCCGAAGATGGCCATGATGCCGTCGCCCATGTACTTGTCGATGTAGCCGCCGTTGCCGTCTATCGCTCCGCCTATCACGTCGAAATACCGGTTGAGGATATGGACGATATCGTAGGGCAGCGATTTTTCAGAGAACGCGGTGAAGGACCGTATATCGGCGAACAGGATGGTGGCGTCGATCTCCCTGCCTACGACGTTGAGGCCGGTCCGACCCTCGTGGATGGCCTGGGAAATATCGTCGTCGTCCAGGACGAGGCGTTTCAGCTTGACGTCGCCCGTGGCGGTGCTCTGGCAGGCCAGCCTGACCTCCGGCGAGAATCCCTTGATCGCGGCAAGGCGCGCCTCCCTGGCGTTGCGGGGCTTGACGTTGTCCAGTCCTTCAGACACGAGGCAGCGGCAGGTCGAGCAGCGGGCCCGTCCTCCGCAGATATGCGTGTGGTTGATGCCCGCCGAGAGCGAAGCCTGCAGGAACGGCGTGTCCGAATCGGTTTTGACCGGTTTGTCCTCGATGAAATCAAGGACTATATCGACTCGCTCTCCAGGGTGTCTGGTGTGTTCCGACGCACCGGCAGGGCTGGTGTCAAGTGTGGCTGCGCTCGGGCCATCATCGAAATGGACGAAGCGCTCCAGATATTTTCCGGACAGGTCGCTCAGGTCCTTGGCGCTGACTCCCTTGTCCTTGGTTCCGCAGGCTCCGTTGACGCAGAAGTAGGCCGAGTTGTAGCCGCTGCACAGGTCGTAGATGGGGCACGAAACGCAGTTGCAGCCCTTTCGTTTTACGACGGCACTGCTTTTGCCTCCGGCGCAGAACAAGGCCTCGCCCTTGACCCCTGGAAAACTCGGGCAAGTGCCGCAGTTCCTGTTGCATACAAGGAGGTTGGCCATGTTCATCTTGATGGTCGGATGCAGCGAGCCGGTTTCCATCCTTTCCTTGCGCAGCATCGGAGCCGGGAGCCGTTCTTTCATGCCGCGGGGCAGGAGATTCATCATTCCGATCATGAGCTTCATCATACGCAAGGACTCCCTTTGCTTTCATTAATCCAGGTAACGAGTACGTCCACTTGATATGGTACGCTGATTTAGGGTAGAGCGCAAGTCATCGAATCGTACAGTCAGAGAAGCGTACAGTGCGGTGTAAGAATCTCCCGATACAACCCGTCTGTCCTGTAGCAGGGCATGATACCATCCGGAGGAACCGCCATCATGAAGCCGTCCGTAACCGTGGTGGCGGTCATCGCAGCGTTAGCCGTTTCCTGCGCGTCAGTCGATTCAGATGCTTCTGAATCGGCAGGCCAGCATACACAGAAGGAGTCAACTATGAACTACAGAGGTTTGAAGGTTTATCCAGACCGCGCACTCTCGGTGGTGAACCAGGATTCGCAGGGAGTCGCCGCCAAGGGTTACGACATGGTAGCCCTGTTTGACAGGAAGCAGCTCGTTACCGGAAGCCCTGATTTTTCCGTCAGGCGCCTTGATGCCACCTGGTATTTTGCCAACGAGGCAAACCGTGCCCAATTCAGCGCGTCACCGGATCGGTTCATGCCCCAGTATGGCGGATACTGCTCGTGGTCCGTAGCCAATGATTCTGAACTGCCGCCTTCGCCGGGTGATCCCAGTGCCTATGATTTCGTCGCTGGCAAGCTCTACTTCAAGTACAACAAAATGGTGAGGTTCCTGTGGCGCCTCGCGAGCGCTAAGTACATACATAAAGCCGATGCGCGCTGGCCGATGTTCCAGGATACCATCAAGGCGTATGTCGCGGATGCAGATGTCCAGCCAACACGAGGAGCACCGAAATGACTTCACTCGATACTTTCAGAAAAGAAAAGGATGAGGCCTTTGCCCTCAGTGCTGAATCGCCGTTGGCGGAAAAACAGAAAAAAGGATTCACGGGGCTCAAATATTTTCCGGAGAATTCGGCATTACGATTCGTCGCCAAGCTTGAAGAGAGCCAGGACCATGCTGTGGCGGTGCTCAGGACGTCCACGGCAGGGACCGAGGAATACGTGCATGCCGGGCAATTCCGTTTTACCGTGGACGATGTCGAGGTAGTGCTCCAGGCATACCAGGATGACCACGGATACTTCATCCCGTTCATCGATGCCACCTCCCCTTCGGAAAGCTATGGCGCGGGCCGCTACCTGAACGCCCATGGACACGGCGATGGGACCATCCATGTCGACTTCAACTATGCCTACAACCCGTTCTGCGCCTACAACGAGTCCTGGTCGTGCCCGCTGCCGCCGAACCAGAACCGCATACTGGTCCGGATCGAAGCCGGCGAGAAGAAATTCCACGATTGAGCTTGGGGAGGGTGTGGCCATGACGTTTGAATACTGGTTCATGTTTCCCGTAGCGGCGCTGATCGCGACCGTGGCGATGGCCTCGGGCGTTGAAGGCGCAACCTTCTTTGTGCCGGTTTTCATGCTGGGGCTCAAGCTGCCGCCGTCGGTGGCCATCGGTACCGGATTGATAACCGAGGTGTTCGGCTTTGCCAGCGGCCTGTTCGCCTACGCCAGGAAGCGCCTGATAGACTACAAGCTCGGCTTGGCATTGCTGGTTGTGACGGTACCGATGGCGGTCGTCGGCACGGTTCTGTCGGGAGTCGTTCCGCCCTTGCTGCTCAAGGTCATCTTTGCTGTGGGCCTCGTTGTTGTAGCCCTCAGCTTCCTCAAGAACCTCGATGAGAAGGACGTAGCCCTGCTTGATGACCGGATACAGGTAGAATACAGTGGACCCAGGGCCTCGACCACCCTGGTTTCGGCAAATGGCGAAAGCATTTCATACACCGTGTGCAACAAGAAGGAAGGTCGGCTGATTGCGGGGATCGGCGGCCTGTTCATGGGGATGATCTCCACCGGCCTTGGTGAGATGAATGGCTACTTCCTCCTGCAGCGCTGCAAGGTTCCCAGCAAGGTATCGGTTGCCACGAGCGTGTTCGTCATTTCGATCACTGCCTTGTTGTCATCGGCCGGGCATTTTGTACGCTTCGCGACAGGCGGCGGGAATGAACTATCCACCGTGCTCAGCATCGTGATGTTCACCGCTCCGGGTGTGGTCATTGGCGGCCAGATCGGTGCCCGTATAGCCAGCCGCATCCCGCAACGTACGCTGGAACTGACGCTGGCCGTGCTCTTCCTCATCGTAGCCGGCCTGACTTTGTACCAGAGCCTGGCATAAGGAGCGCCCTGATATGGAAAAAGTGATTGCCGTCGCCGCAAGCCTTTCGGTATTCATCACCTGGGAGGCCCTGCGGCCGTTTTTCGCGTTCGGCAGGGGACATTGGTACCGGGCGGCATCGAACGCCTTCGTGGGCGTCACCAATACGGTGCTCGGCAGGCTGCTGTTCGCCTGGGTATACGCCCGGGTGTTTGCCGCCTTTACGACGGGCCGCGTTGGCCTCCTTGGCCTGTTCGACATGCCGCCATGGGCGGGGATAGCCCTGACGCTGCTGCTGCTCGACCTCTGGTCGTACTGGTGGCACCGATTCAACCATACCGTGCCCTTCCTCTGGCGCTTCCACCGGGCCCACCACACGGACACCGAGATGGGAGCCACCTCAGCGTACCGTTTCCACCCCGTTGAGATAATCTTCTCGTCGGTACTGCGCCTTCCCCTCATCCTGCTTCTGGGGCTGAAACCCGAGGGACTGGTGCTGTACGAAACGATACTGACCGTGTCGGTGGCGTTCCACCATGCCAACATCGGTCTTGGACCCAGGGCCGATGCGATGGTTCGCTCGATCATCGTTTCACCGGTCATGCACAAACTGCACCATAGCGACAAACCTGGCGAATTCTCGTCGAACTACTCGTCGATACTGTCGGTCTGGGATCGGATTTTCGGTACCTGGACCGAGACGGAACATCCCGAAGGCATACGCCTGGGTCTTGCTATCTACAGGGACAACTGGTGGCAGGGCTATCGCGGCATCATGCTGACGCCGTTCAGGGGCAGCGCATCCCTACCGGCCAAGGCAAACAAGGCCGATTCCTGAGCAAGCAGTCCTACTTGTTCTTCTTGTCCTTCTTCTCCTTCTTGTCTTTGAGCATGGCTTTGACAAGGACGACGAGGACGCTCGCCGCGAAAAGGAGCATCAGAGCCGTCACCAGAGCCTTTGTTCCGCCTGTGAGCGAGCCGCCTACATACGAATAGACCAGGGTGGCCGGTAACATGCCCAAGGCCGTCGCAAACAGGAAGTGCGGGAAGCGCAGCGACGTCAGACCGGCCGCGTAGCTGACGATATCGAATGAAATGAAGGGGAGCAAGCGCGCGAACAAGACAGCGTGCTTCCCGTATTTGATGAAGAACGTATCGATGGAGTCCAGCGCCATTGCCGATATCAGCCGCACGACCGCCGCCCGGCCATACAGGCGGGCTATGCCGAAGCATAGCACCGCGCCGGTCAGCGAACTGGTCCACGTAAGCAGGGCGCCCCACGCCCAGCCAAAGACTGCCGCATTGGCAAAGGCCAGCACGAACGCCGGCAACGGCGCTATGACCGACTGCAGGAGCATCAGCGCGAATGAAATGGCCGGTCCCCAGAAGCCCAGTGAATGGATGTAGTCCTGAAGTCGGGCTATGTCCAGGTCGGTAAACAACGCGATCATCGCAAAGAGCCACTCTCTGCTGGCTGGAACAAGCAGGACCGCGATTACGATGCTTGCCGGTATGGAGATGGAAAGTATCCACCTCATTCTGGATTTCATGCAGAAACCTCCAATGGTTCTACAAAACAGCGCAGGCTTGCGAGGATAATCTATGGCTTTTATGATGGGAAAGGAACTGCCGTTAATCGCCTGCGTGGATGGCCAGGAGCAGGGCTTCTAGTTCCTGCCGGCAGTCTTTGCAGATTTCTATATGCTTGCGCACCGTGGGCAGCAGCGCCGCGGCATCCTGTCCTGAATCGACCAGATCAGCGTACTGGTGCATCAGTTCGAAGGCCTGGCCGCAGTCTATCTCGTCCTCGGTCGTAGCGGCTATCATGCCCATCATCTGTTCGGGGGACGGCATACCCGGAGACATCGGATCGTGCCGTCGTGCTGTATCCAAGGATGCGCGCAAACTCTTGAAAAGGGATTGTAGCCACATCATGCGGGTTCACGTTCTCCTTGTCGTTCGTCTCTGACGACATGAAGGCGGCGGTTCTTACGTGTAAAACGCACGATACTGAGGTCAACCATGACCAAGGTCACCCATCGTCATGCCATCCCTGGCCATGCGCGCCTTGAGCCTGAGCCGGGCATCGTGGATGAGCTTGTAGAGCGCGTTGCGGTTGGTACCCAGGCGCTCCGCCGCGACTTCCAGCGGTACGCCCTTGAGGGCAACCAGGGTCAGCGCCGCCATCTGCTTTTCAGACAGCTCTTCTTGCATGGCTGTCATGAGCCATGTCATGCTCATGGATGACTGCATGCCGGCGTCCGGCTCTGGTGTCTTCGTATCAGGCATGGTGTCGCCCTGTTCCATGTGCTCATCAAGGGAGCTGTCCTGCCAGCGTTTGCGACGTAGCTCAGAAAGCGCTATCCTGATGCATATCTTGTGGGCCCAGGTGGTGAAGCGGGAAAGCCCCTTGAAGGTTTCAAGCTTGTCCAGGATCTGTACGAGCGCTTCCTGCACAAAATCCTCGCACAGTTCGCCGAATTCCCGACCGCTCGCGTGTACCCAGCCGCGCAACGCTGCCCTAAGGCCCGAGAGGAGTATGGCTCTAAGCTCCACCAAGGCACGGTCCCGCTGGATTCCGGAGGCAGACAGGTCCAGAAGCCATGTGTCGTTGTCACGATACTGCGATTGCTTAATCATGGTTCGGGTTGATGATAATCGCAAGCCACACATGAAGCAAGGGCGGAATAGGTAAGACGAAGCCGACTTGCAGCGTCAACGATACAACTGCGCTGGAATGGAGTCTTGAGGATGGGCATTGGTGGGCGGTTTGTAAAGTTCGATCCGGTTCATGGCGGTTTCCGCGCGGAGACCCTATGCCCCCGCATGAGAAAGGACCCATGAACGCGGCCGAGGTCATCCGCCTGGTTGGCACGAGACTGCCGTCTTCCCGCATTACCGGTGACGCCTGGATCTTGGGCGGCGGCTATCTTAACCTGGTCTGGCGGGTTCCAGCCAAGCCGCGCTCCGTCATCTTCAAGTATGCTCCTCCGCATCTGGTCTCCGATCCCTCCATCTCGATCGACCAGCGAAGGCTTGATATCGAGGCGCGCGCGCTCGAGGCCCTCGGTCCGGGAGGCGATCTCTCCCCGGTCGCCAGTCAGGCCATCCGTGCTCCGGCTCTCCTCGACCATGACGCAGCTCGGCATTTCATCATCATGGAAGACATCGGAGAGTACCCATACCTCGGGCAGTGGCTCTTCCGTGGAGCCGACGAGGTGGCCGCGCGCGACGCGGGCAGGTCCATCGGGGCGTTCATAGGTGGACTTCACCGGATGACCTACCAGGTCGAACGTTTCGCCTCCAGCTTCGACAACGCGGCCATCCAAGGGGTGCGTTCAGGGTCGCTGTATCGGATGGTACCGGCAGTCCTCGCTTCCTGGACGATACCCGACTCGACCGCCCTCGGCCGGAATGCCATCGAGCTTGGCGAGTCACTCGAGAAGCCCGGCCGATGCCTGACCATGGGTGACCTGTGGCCGAACTCCATCATTATATCCGTCAGTGGGATACGCGTGATCGATTGGGAACTGGCGCATTTCGGTCGCCCGCTCCAGGATATCGGACATCTCGCCGCCCATCTTTGGATGCTCGGACAGCGCGCCCCCGAGGCTCAGGCGGCCGTACGGGTCTCAGCTTGCCTCGAGGCCTTTGTCACCGCATACAGGGAAAGCCTGGGCCACGACTCGTCCCGCATTTTCGGACTGGAGGAGGCACGTCTGGCCATGGTCCATGCCGGCTGCGAGATACTGCAGCGTTCGGTCGGCAACTTCACCGAGCAGTATCTCTATGCTGGTCTTGGCCGTGCTTCGCCGATCGTCCAGGAGGCCGTCCGCATGGCGGTCTCGTTGCTGAGGGGCGAGAGGGATTTGCTGTAATTCAATAAAAAGATTGACAGCATTTAAAAGTCGACTTTATACTATTTGAAATTGTTGCGAGGAGTTGTGATGCGCAAGAAGGTGATCGTTGACTGCGACAACACCATGGGAATGCCGTACGGTGAGATCGATGACGGCCTGACCCTGTTGTACCTGCTGGGACGCGATGACATCGACTTGGTGGGCATCACCAACTGCTACGCGAACTCGTCCCTCAAGAGCGTGGAGTATTGGACCGAACGCTTTCTCTGCGAAATCGACAGGACCGACATCCCGAGGTTTTCAGGCAAGCCGTTCTGCGGCCAAAATTGTACCGAATGGTTCGAGAAGACGTGGGGGCACCATTTCAACGATGAAAAACCGGACGGGAGCAGTCCGAGCGATGCCGCCATCTTCCTGGCGGAGCAGGCGGACAAGTACCCTGGCCAGATTCACGTGCTGGCTCTCGGTTCGATGACCAACCTGTACGAGGCGGCCGAACTCGACGAGCGGTTTTTCTCGAATCTTGCCGAGATCGTCCTCATGGGCGGCGTCCACGGGGACCTGCTTCTGAATGAGTGCGCATGCGTCGAGCTCAATCTCGCCTGCAATCCAGCTGGCGCTTACCGGGTCTTGAACAACGGCGCTTGTCCCGTCGTAATCATGAACGCCAACATTTGCCTGCAGGCCCCATTCACCGAAAAGGACATGGGCAGGATCTCGTTCTGGCCGGAAGGCCGCCGGAGAATGGTCCGCGAATGGCTTGGAGTTTTCGGCGGAACATTCTACCTTTGGGATCTTCTTCCTGCCGTATACCTGTCCCATCCCGAGCTCTTCGATCTCAAGAGCGCACGCATCGCTTCAAGCCTTTCCGATCTTGAGCGGGGAATTCTCGTCACCGGGGATTATGGCGCTGAAGTGACCATGCCCGACAACATCCTCGATACCGGCCGCTTCATGGACATCATACAGTCGGCTTGGTACGCGGCATGGCAGAAGGAGAAAAACGGTTCCGAATAGAGTCGCTTTATGATGACAGGTTTCGTTCCGGCCGCTGCTTCTGCAGCAGGCTAAGTCATTATCGATGGCAAGGAGGCTTCAATGCATCGGAAAATCGGTATCGCATTGTTCTCGCTATTGTTCCTCGTTTCCTTCACGGGAGCTCAGGCGCAGTTCGAGAAGAGCTACATGCAGATGTCATGGGACCAGATCGTGGCCGAAGCCAAGGGGCAAACCGTCTATTACTACGCCTGGGGTGGCAGCGAGACCATCAACAGTTTCATCAACGGCTACTTCAAGGATCGCCTCGCGCAGAAGTACGGAGTGACCCTCAAGCTCGTTCCCGTTACCGACGCTACCACGTACGTGAACAAGGTACTGGGCGAAAAGCAGGCCGGGAAGACGTCCGGGGGCTCCGTGGACCTCGTCTGGACGAACGGCGAGAACTTCAGGACGATGAAGCAGGGCAACCTGCTCTTCGGACCGTACCTGGACAAGCTCCCGAACGCCAGGTACTACAACGAAGGCAGCACCGCGTATGATTTCGGCTATCCTGTGGAGGGATTCGAATCACCCTTCGGGTCCGCGCAGGTGGTGATGGAATACAATTCCAAGTACGTGCCGAACCCGCCCAGGACCATTGCTGAACTCGTAGCCTGGGTCAAGAAGAATCCCGGCAAGTTCACCTACGCGGCGCCGCCCGATTTCACGGGTAGCGTGATCGTCCGCCATTTCTTCTACGCCAACGCCAACAATCTCGGCGAGTTGATGGGACCCCTCAACGCCTCGGTCTACTCGAGGGTAGCCGCGAAGACCTGGACAATGCTGAACGACATCGAGCCGTACCTCTGGATGGGCGGCAAGACCTATCCTGAAAACAGCATCAAGTCGCAGGAACTGATCGGCAACGGCGAGATCTGGATCAGCTTCGAATACGGCCCGAAAGGCGCCGAGTCGAGGATCACCAAGGGAACGTATCCTTCGACCATCAAGACCGCGGTCCTCGATACGGGCACCATAGGAAACACCAACTTCCTCGCGATTCCGTTCAATTCCGGAGTCAAGGCGGCGGCGATGCTGGCGTGCAACGAGATGCTCGATCCCGAGGTGCAATACAAAGCGAGCCTCTCCTCCGACCAGGGAGGAATGTCCTGGATGTCGCCCCTCGACATCACGAAGGTACCACGCGACTGGGCGGTGAAATTCGACGCCCTGCCAAGGCACCCCTCGACCCTGTCCGGCGAAGTCCTGAATTCCCACAAGGTGTCAGAGTTGATGGCAGATTGGCTCGTCAAGATCGAAAAGGACTGGCAAGCGGAAGTGCTGAAGAAATAGCCCGCTTGGCATAAAATCGCGCCGCCCGTATAGTCGACAGGATATGCTATGCGGGCGGTTCTTCATTTTCGACAGGAACACCGATGACCAAGAGAACCACCATCGTACTCCTCCTCTTTCCGACCATCTCCGTGCTCGTGCTGCTGTTCCTCGGCGGCCTGGCGATGGGCCTGATGCAGAGCTTCGGGTACATGCCGCTGATCGGCATGAACGATTTCAACATCGACGCGTACGGCAGCCTGTTCGGTGACCAGGAATTCCTCCTGAGCCTCGCCCTCACGCTCTGGATTTCGATCAGCTCAACTCTGCTGACGATGGTCCTCGCGATCATCACCGCGCTGGCCTTCAGGAAGACCTTCTCCGGCAAGCGGATAGCGAATTTCCTGTATCAGTTCCCGATCACCATACCGCATATCGTGATCGCCGTGGGAACATTGCTCGTCTTCTCGCAGAGCGGCATGGCGGCGAGGTTCGCGCACCAGGCAGGATTGATCGCCGACCAGAACCAGTTTCCGGTCGTAGTCTCGGACAAGCTCGGGCTGGGCATCATCTACGTATACCTGTGGAAGCAGATCCCCTTCGTCGGCGTCATCGTACTTTCGATACTTCAAGCAATGGGAAACAATTACGAGGAGCTTGCCAGGTCCCTGGGAGCCAGCAAGTGGCAGGCCTTCCGCCATGTGCTCCTGCCGACCATCATACCGGGCATCCTTCCGGCGAGTATCATATGCTTCTCGTTCACCTTCGGGTCGTACGAGGTTCCCTTCCTGCTGGGAAGACCGTATCCGACTGTCATTTCAGTACTCGCCATGCGCCTGTACCAGGACGTGGACCTGAACGCCAGGCCCCA
Organism: Spirochaetae bacterium HGW-Spirochaetae-7; assembly: GCA_002839245.1. Lineage (GTDB taxonomy): Bacteria > Spirochaetota > Spirochaetia > Treponematales > UBA12059 > SZUA-370. Next base: position 18,858 of record PGXR01000002.1, read on the forward strand.
GGCGATGGCGACCGCCGTCTTCATGGCCGCCTTCATCAGCATCATGGTCGTACTCTACAAGCGGCTGCTCGGCAAGATGTCGGGAAGAAGGTAAAGAATGGATATCGAGGATACGAAGGCAAGTCCGCTTCATTGGATAGTCTACATCGGCGTGATAGTCTCGGTCCTGGGGCCGTTGATACCGCAATTCATCTGGCCATTCGCCAAGAGCTGGTTCTTTCCCGACCTTCTGCCATCGGTCTGGAGTGTGCGGGCCTGGGAGTATATCGCCAATCCCAACAGCCAGGTCCTTGAGGCCGTATGGAACAGCCTCGTGATAGCGGTGCTAGTCACGTGCATCTCGGTACTGCTCGGCGTACCCGCGGGAAAAGCCCTGGGGATGTACCGTTTCAGAGGGAAGGGCCTGGTCGAGCTATTCATACTGGCTCCGTCCATCATCCCTGGCCTGGCGGTGACGATGGGTATCCATGTCGTCTTCATACGGCTCGGACTGTCGGATACCCTACTGGGAGTCGTGCTCGTGCATCTCATACCTACCATCCCGTACATGACGATCAGCATGAGCGGCATCTTCGCGAATTACGACCCGGATTTCGAGGAACAGGCCAGGAGCCTCGGGGCTTCGACCTTCAAGACCTTCTTCATAATCACGCTACCGGCGATATTCCCCGGGATCGTAACCGGAGCGATGTTCGCGTTCCTCATTTCATGGGGCCAGTACCTGCTCACGGTATTGATCGGGGGCGGGCGCGTGATAACCCTGCCACTGCTGCTCTTTTCCTTCGCCGCCAGCAGGGACAACGCCTTCATGAGCGCGTTGAGCATCATCTTCCTGCTTCCCGCGATCATCATCCTCTTCTTCACGAGCAAATTCCTGTCCGGCAAATCCAGCAGCATGGGGGGCTTCGGTACCATATGACCTCGATAACGTTAAGGAAGCTCTGCAAGACCTACGAAGGCAGCAAGCACCCCGCCGTCGAGAACTTCGATCTCGAGATAGAACCCGGGGAACTGGTGGCCTTTCTCGGGCCGTCGGGCTGCGGCAAGACCACGACACTCAAAATGATAGCCGGACTCCATTCGGTGACCAGGGGCGACGTCCTGTTCAACGGCGTACGCGTGAACGACATCAAGCCGGAGAGGCGCGAGGTCGTGATGGTCTACCAGAATTACCTCCTGTTCCCTTATATGAACGTCGCGGAGAACGTCGGTTTCGGACTGCGGATGCGGAAGACCCCGAAAGATGAAACCGACCGACGGGTCGCCGAGATCCTGAAGCTGGTACAGCTCGAAGGCTACGGGCATCGTAGCTCCGCGCAGCTTTCCGGCGGGCAGAAACAGCGGGTGGCCCTGGCCCGTGCACTGGTGATACGCCCGAAAATCCTCCTCCTAGACGAGCCTCTGGCAAACCTCGACGCACACCTGCGCGATGAGATGCGCGACCTGATCCTCGACATACACAAGAAATTCGAGGTGACCACGGTCTTCGTCACCCACGACCAGGAGGAGGCTGTTCTCCTCGCCGACCGCATCGCTCTGATCTTCGACGGCAAACTCGTCCAGTACAGCCACTCGAAGGATTTCTACGAGAAGCCGGCCAGCGAGAGGATTTCCAGGTTTTTCGGCAACGGCAACATCATCGAGGGTACGAAGGCGGGAACCACGGTCACGACTGGTTCCGGCGCCTTCCAGGTAAGGCCCGGCCTTCCCGCCGCCGACGGCCCCGTGCAGCTGGTGATCAGGCCGGAGTCGATCAGGTTGTCGCGCGAGGAATCCAACAGCTTCAAGGCGTTGATACTGAAGAAGATATACATGGGAACCTATACCCGATATTGTTTCGAAGCGGATGGACATATATGGGATACGACCACGGAGTCGAACGAGATACCGGGCTACGAAGCCGGAGATTCCGCGTGGTTCACGCTGCCGCAGGACAAGATATGGCTGATAGAACGCTAGGTCCGGCTTCCGCCGGCCCGCTTACTATCGGCCTCGCGGGATTGCATTTTCCCGTGATGGGAGCAAGGGAACATGGCATCTTCGAGACGGCCGTCGCCCTCGTCGAACGGACCGGGCAAGCGGAACGCTGCGGGGTGGTTTCGTGGCCGGAGCTGCTGTCTACGACCGAAGACGCGGTAAAGGCGGCGCGCTACTTCGGGGAGCAGGGCATCGACTTCCTCCTGGTCCAGGCCTCGTCGCTGGCGATGGGCGACACGATCGCCCCCCTCGTGGAAAACTTCGACAGGCTTGGCGTTTGGGTAGTCGACGAGCCGACGTACGACGGCGAACTGCCCCTGAACTCCCTGACCGGTTACAACCTCTGCGTCTCGAAGATCCGCAACCTGTATGGGGAGCGGAAAAAGCTCAAGTGGTTCTGGGGCGCGGGAACCGATTTCGAGGCGCGGCTTGCCGCGACAATCCGGTCGCTGGCCGCGCTCAAGTCGCTGCGCGGGAGCAGGATAGCCTCCATCGGCGGCGTCGTCCCGACCTTCGACAACCTTGAATACCGGCGGGGTTCGTTCGAGAAATCGCTCGGGGTCCAGATCGTCGAGGTGCCCCTCGGCAGACTGTTCGAAGCCGCTGAGAAGGCACCGCCTGCCGCGCTCGAGCCGATTCGCGCGACGCTCGTTTCCCAGGCACGATGCATCCGGGTCGGAACCGACCTCGTCGACGATACCGCCAGGATATGCTATGGACTGCAATCCATTCGATACGAAGAAAACCTCGATGCCTGCGCCCTCCGCTGCTGGCCTGAATTCCAGGAGTGGAAGGGCATCGCGCCATGCGCCGCCGTCGCCTGGTCGAACGACCATTGCATGCCAGCGGCCTGCGAGGGCGATACGCCGGGCGCGGTGGCCATGTTGCTGGGGTCCATCCTCTCCGGCACGGCCGCGACCATGAACGATCCGGTAGCGCTCGACCGCAAGACGGCGACGGTCCAGATGTGGCACTGCGGCCCGGGTCCGGCCTCGTGGGCCGATGCCGAAGGCCAATGCCTCGACTATCACCACACCCTCAACAGGAGGTCGGAACCCGGTTCGCCGCGCGCGGGCGTCTCCTCCGACATCCGTTTCGCGAACGGACCGGTAACCATGCTGAGAATTCGTGCGGGCGGCGACAGTCACTTCGTCCTCGAGGGAGAGGTCGTGTCGGGACCGTCCGCACCGTATCCCGGAAGCGGCGGGTGGATCGGCAATCTTCGGATGAGCGACAAGCCGGTGTCGCTTGAGGACCTGCTGCAGATGATGGCCGAGTATGGACTGGAACACCACTACCCCGTCATGCGGGGGCATCACGGATCCGTACTTACCGAAATGGCGGCATGGGCCGGCTGGAAAATCCTGCCGCGCATCGATTCGACCGAACACGTGCTCGCATGAGAGAAGGAACGGTATGGAAATGACCCATCGCGCATTGCATGACGGAATCCTCGGTTGCCTGCTGGGCTCGGCGACCGGGGACGCGATGGGAGGACCGGTCGAGGGCCTTCACTTCTCCGACATACAAGCGCGGCTCGGGGTCGTGGACCGCATGCTGCCTTACCCCGAATCGATTCCGCCCTCCTTCCATGGCCCCTTCGGATCGCGGGCCGGAGACTATACCGACGACACCCGGCTGGCCAAGTTGATTTGCGCCGGCCTCATCCCAAGCGGCGGATCACCCAGGGCAGGCGACATCAACAGTGCCATCTGCGGCGCCTATTTCAGGACAGGATCCGTGCTCGAGCGGGGCTTCCTGGAGGAATACGCGCTCAAGGGCCTGTACGGCCACGGCAAGGAAGCCTTCGGGGGCAAGCCGACCAATGGCGCGATCATGGCGATAGCACCGGTCGGCGTCCTCTTCCCGGGCGATCCGGGCAGGACCTTCGATACGGCTTTCGATATCCTCCCGATGGCGACCGGATCGGCGCGAACGAGCGCGGCCATCGCGGCGGCCTGCATCAGCGTAGCGCTTGCCGGGAAGGGGACGGCACTCGACGTGGTGATGCGGGGCGTTGAAGCAGCCGAGGGCAGGATGCACCGGACCGAAGGACCGTACTGGCACCACGGGAGGATGTATCCGCGAGTAGGCGCCTGGGTTTCCGACTTGGCCAGGAAGGCCGTCGCGATAGCAGCGGAATGCATGGATCCCCTGGACGATGCATTCAGGAAACGCCTGCATGCCGAAGTGGGACAGCCGTTCTTCGCGGATGGGGATGAGACCCTCGCCATCGCCCTGGCTATGTTCGTTGCCGCGAAAGGCGATTTCAGGGCCTCGGTCATCGGTGCCGTCAATTACGGCAAGGATTGCGACAGCTACGCGGCCGTCGCGGGCGCCCTTGCTGGCGCGTTCAACGGTCTTCAGGTGATTCCGCATGACTGGATCGCTTCGGTCGAGGCCTGCGAGTCCCGTCCGACCCTTCGTTACCTCGGCGAGGGGCTGTGTTCCATGATCGCCTCGCGGCTGAGGCGGGAACGGGACGCGGTGGCCATCATCGGCTTCCCGGATTCGCCCGCGCCGGGGAAAAGCGGGTTGCTTGAGGCCGTGCGATCGAAGGATCATGAATCCGTTGAAAGGCTCCTCGATGAGGGAGCCGACATGTACGAGACCGGCGAGCACGGCAGGAACAGCCTGCACGTCGCGTGCGCCGCAGGCTCCTTAGGGATCGCCAGGACACTCCTGCTGTACGGCGCCGATATCAACGCCAAGGACGACAACAGGACGACCGCCCTGCATTTCGCCGCCTGGGAAAACCACCTCCCGATCGTCGACCTCCTCCTGGATTGGGGCATCTTCGCCGAGGAGACCGAAGGCGCCGGCTGGACGGCTCTCCATGACGCCGTACGGAAGGAATTCGCCGATATTCCGCTGCGTATCCTGGCCAAGTCCCGAGGACTTGCCGGTGAGGCCGAGCTGGCCGCTAAACTGCAGTCGTTGCACGGCGAAGAGCGGTTCCTGGAATTGCTCCGCATCCTCGCCGAGTATCACATCGATCTGGGGGCCATCGGCATCTGTGGCCATGGACTGCTGCACGACGCGAAAAGCAGGGGCTATCCGCGAGCGACAGAATATCTGCTCTCCAAGGGCGTTGCCGATGAAGAATAGACGCAGGGTGATCGTGGATTGCGACAATACCTACGGCCTTCCCGGGCTTCCGATCGATGATGGCCAGACAATCATGTACCTGGCAGGACGCGACGACATTGAAATTGTCGGCATCACCTGCACCCACGGGAATGGGCAGGTTTCAGAGGTATACGACGCGACTCGGTGGCTTCTCGGGGCACTCGGTCTAGGAGACATTCCCGTGCTTAAGGGGGCCTCGGGGCCGGGAGACTTCGAAACCGAAGCCGCGGACTGGCTTGCCCGGATAATCGATGCCGAGCCCGGCAACCTGGATCTCCTCGCGATCGGCACCATGACCAACCTGCTGGCCGCGCAGCGGAAGAATCCCTCGTGCCTCTCCATGCTGCGGAGCATCACGGCGATGGGTGGCTACCTGTACCCCCTTCCGGTCCGCGGCTGGAACAGGATAGGCGAGGTCAATCTGTCCCGCGATCCGGAGGCCACCGCGGCGCTCCTCCACGCAAGCTGCCCGGTGACCGTGATGAGCGCCCAGATCTGCTTGCAGGCGCCGTTCGGCATAGACGAGCTCGCCCCTATAGCCGAAAGCGACAGGGCTTCGTATCAATATATGCTGAGCTACCTCCTGGGCATGATACGCCGGCACGGAGGCGCCCAGGAATACCTCTGGGACTTGCTGCCTGCGGTATACCTGTCACACCCCGAATTGTTCCATCGGAATGAGGTTCGCATATCCACCGATCCAGCCACCCTCTCGGGAGGCTACCTGCTGAAGAGCGAAACGGGAACCCGGATCAACCTGCCGGATTACATTGTCGACATCGACGCGCTGTACGCCTATCTCTACGCGGCCTGGAAACGGGCTCCTCTCAAACCAATCTAAGGCGGCATGAAGATGAAGCATGGATTGCCTTATGGGGACGGAGAAATCGAGGTCGAACTTCCGGATGACCGTCTGGATTGGATTGTCGCCGAGCGAGTCCCCGAACGCGACGAGCTGCCCATCGTTCTGGCCGCCATCGATGGCGCCGAACCCGGACTGCTGGAATTCCTCGGGCGGAGCGCCTCGGTGGCGGTCGTCGTCTCCGACCACACCCGCAACACCGGCAGCCGGACATACATGCCGATCCTCCTCGACCGGATCCGGATGCCGGGGCGCAGGATCACGGTCGTCGTGGCGCTGGGCCTGCACAGGCCGTCAACCGACTCGGAGATCGCCACGATACTCGGCTGTATTCCGGACAAGGACGTGGATATAATCAACCACGATCCCGACGGGAACCTCGAGGCATGCGGACAAGGCACCTTCTGCAAGGCGGTGGTAGAAGCGGACAAGGTGATACTCACCGGTTCGGTTTCCTTCCACCCCATGGCTGGATACTCAGGCGGATGGAAGAGTCTGCTGCCGGGAATCGCGTCCAGGGCCTGCGTGCTCGACAATCACCGGCTGTTCTTCTCCGGCGACAAGCGGCACCCGGGCGTCGGACCGGCCCGCGTCGAGCTCAATCCCGTGAGCATGGACATTCGGTCGCGAACGCGCGGCTTCGCCGGGAAGACCTGGTGCCTGAATGTCGTCCAGAGCGAATCCAAGGCGATAGTGTTCGCCACCGCGGGCGGCGTCGACGATGCGTGGACCGCCTGCTGTGGCTACCTCGAACGCATGAACTCTCCCTCCATCCGTCGCCTGTATCCGGTTGTCGTGGCGTCGTCGGGGGGGTATCCATCCGATTTCAGCTTTTATCAAAGTATGAAGACTCTGACGAACGCATCCCGCGCCTGCGTCAAGGGAGGGAGCATCTATCTGGCGATGGAGTGCCGGAACGGCTGGGAGCTCGACGAATCCGTGCTCTCGTGGAGCCGAGACAGTCTCGATACCATCGCGACTCGCCTGCGGAAGGAATTTTCGATGAGCGGGCTCGCGATGCACATGGCCCTGTCGGTCATAAGGGATCATTCGATCGCATGCCTCTCCTCCCTGCCGGAACAGGAAGTGTGCGGGATGGGTATGCGATACCTGGCCTCGGCGGCCGATCTCGGGAAGGCCGTGGCTGCCGAGGATGCCGATCGCATCGCCGTCATTCCCGCGGCGGCGGCGACGCTTCCCGCGCTCCGTAGATGACGAGTGAAAGGAGCAACAAGGATATGGGCCATGGAGGCGATGGATTGCATGCGCGTGGATTCTCGGTACTGGGAATGAGGATAAGGCTCGATTCCAACAATTACGAACTTCTTTCCGATGATGAATATTTCCAGGGGAAAGGAGCCCAGCTTCATTCCTTGCTGTCGAATTTCGGCAGGCTTGACGAGCTCCCGGACGAGGGGGAATTCGACCTGCGCGTGTCCCTCGTCGACGACCCACGATACCCGCCCATGCTGTACCGTGAATGCACCGGCGCATACAGCATCACTGGATCCCTCGTGGATTGCGAACGCGCCGCGATTGACAAAAGGGCGAGCGTATTCGGCAACATGGGCCTCTTCTCGAAACTGCTGGTCAGGGAACTGGAATTCCGGGGCATCTATTCGATCCACTCGACCTCGTTCTACGAGCGCGCCCGGAACAGGCTGTACGTGGTGATGGGCGGATCGGGCTCCGGCAAGAGCACGGTCCTCTTGAACGCGCTCTCGGTCGGGGGGATCGAAGTCTTCGGCACTGAACTCACGCACTTCTCGTTCGGGAATGGCGCGACGAGGATGCTCAAGGGGTCGCTGTGGCAGAATTGCAGGATGGGGAACCTTATGTTCGATTTTCCCTGGCTCATGGAACGCTTCGGCCTGAAGCCGCCCACAGGTGATCCGTGGCACAGCTATCGATCGATTCCGCTGCTCGAGCAGCAGGTTCCCGAGGAGCACCTCGACGACGCCTCGATCGTGCTCGTCATGCCACGGATCGAGGGAGAACGTCATACCTCGATCCGCCGCGGACTCCTGCCTGGCTCGTTGCGGTTCCCGCTGTTTCAGAACCTGTCGGACAAGGTGACGCCACCCACGCTCCTGTGGGGCAAGCACTTCATTCCGTCCGTCGATACGCCCGACAGGCAGACGGCCAGGATGGAAGCCGCGACCAGGTTCATCGAGGAGGCCCCGATAGTCGAATGCTGGGACGTTCTGTCATCGCCCAATGATTGCCTGACCGGAATTTTCCCGTGAGACCCTTGATGGACCTCGCGCCTGGAACCCTTGGACCATGTTCGATCATCGTAGGAGGAATTCAATGAACGAGACAGTGAAGAAGGGAATGGACGGCGTGTATCCATTCCCCGTTTCCGGCAGGGCCGGCCAGCCCCGCTCCACGGGGCTGACCATGGTCATCGACATGGGCAGCGGCCTGGCCGCGACTCAGGACCTCTTGGACTATGCCGGCTATTGCATCGACATGTTCAAGCTATCATCCGGAACGATGGCCTTGTATCCCGACCCGATACTCCGGCGGAAGGTGGAGTTGATCCGGTCCCGGGGCATCGAGGTGGAGGCGGGCGGTTCGCATTTCGAGGTCGCGAACTGGAAAGGCGCGAGCACGAAGTATTTCAGGAAGCTGGTCGAACTCGGCGTGGATGTCGTGGAGATCGCCGACGGTCATTTGCCCCTCGCGGACAGCGTCCGTATCGACCGGATCAAGGAAGCGAAGGACCTGGGCCTGAAGGTGGCAACCGAGGTAGGCAAGAAGGAACCGTCGAAGAACCTAAAGGCACAGACCATCCTGGAACAGTACCGCGAGAACATCGACGCCGGCAGCGATTACATCATCATCGAAGGCAAGGCTTCCGGCATGGACGTCGGAATATTCGATGAAAAGGGCAACATCGACGAATCGGAGCTGGCCGAGATAACCTGTGGAATTTCCGATATGGGCAGGGTGATATGGGAAGCGCCGCTACGGCCCCAGCAGCAGGCGCTGATCCTGCGATTCGGCCCCAATGTGAACCTCGGGAACATTTTTCCACAGGAGGTCTACCCCCTCGAACTGCTTCGCAACGGGCTCATGCTGTCACCGCTCATCGAAGCGTACAAGCGCGAACGGGGGGAGTCAAAATGAAACTGACGGTTTCCGAACTGGAATGCAAGGCCCGGGAACTGAGACTGGACTCCATCGAGATGATAGCGCAGGCGGGAGGCGGCCATCTCGGGGGCTCGCTGAGCGCCATGGACATCATGACCGCGCTGTATTTCAACGTCATGCGAATCGATCCGGAACATCCGATGAAGGCCGACCGGGACAGGTTCATCCTGTCGGCGGGCCACAAGGCCGCAGGCTACGTGCCCGTGCTCGCCGCGCGGGGGTATTTCTCAAGGGACCTGCTGCCGACGTTCAACAAGCTCGACAGCCGGTTCGGTATGCATCCCGACATGCACAAGATTCCCGGCTGCGACGCGTCCACGGGCAGCCTGGGCCACGGCTTGCCGGTCGGGCTGGGCATGGCGCTGGCGCTCCGGCTCGACGGATTCGACAGCAAGGTGTTCGTGCTCCTGGGCGACGGCGAGCTGCACGAGGGCACCAACTGGGAGGCCGCGATGGGGGCGGCCCAGCACAAGACCTCGAGCCTGGTCGCCATCGTCGACTACAACAAGTGTTCCATGGACGGCCCGATAGACCAGGTCGTCTCGCTCGAACCGCTGGTCGACAAGTGGAAATCATTCGGGTGGGAGACCATCCGCATCGACGGCAACGACATGGCGCAGGTGCTCGGGGCGCTCAAGGAGGCGGCCGATCGAGGCAATCGAGGCAACCCGGTGGTCATCGTCGCCGATACGGTCAAGGGCAAGGGCGCGGCCTTCGCCGAGGGCGACTACCGCTGGCATTACGGCTGCCCGAGCGAAGATCAGCTGGCTGAAGCCAGAACGGCGCTGGGAGGCGAGTGACATGGCTGGATTGAGCATGGCCGACATCGAGAAGATGTCCGCCCGGGACGCCTTCGGGCTGGCATTGTCTGAAATCGGCGCGGAAAACGTAAACGTCGTCCTTCTGGGAGCGGATGCCATCGGGTCTACGCGGGCAGCGGGATTCGCGAAGCGATTTCCCGACCGGACCTTCAATTTCGGGATCGCGGAACAGGAGATGATCTCGGCCGCCGCCGGGTTCGCCGCTTGCGGCAAGATACCCGTGGCGACCGCCTACGGCTTCCTCATCTCGCTCCGGGCCTGCGAACAGGTCCGGTCGGACATCTGTTACCCGAACCTCAACGTCAAGCTGATGTCGACGCATACCGGTCTCACCATGGCGGAGGCGGGAACGACCCATCACTCCACCGAGGACATCGCCATAATGCGCAGCTTCGCGAACATGACGATAGTCGCTCCGTCGGATTCCGTGGAGACGGTCAAGGCGGTCAGGGCCGTCATCGACTACCCGGGTCCGGTCTACCTACGGATGGGACGGGGCGAGACCGAATCCGTCAACCGCGGGGATTACGAGTTCGTCATCGGAAAGGCGATCACGCTGCGCGAAGGCACAGCGGTCACCATCATCGCCTGCGGCATCATGGTAGCGGAGGCCCTGAAGGCGGCCGCGAAGTTGTCGTCGGAAGGCGTTTCCGCGCGCGTGATCAACATGCACACGATCAAACCCCTTGACGTCGAAGCAGTACTGCGCGCGGCCAGGGAGACAGGAGCCATCGTGACGGCGGAAGAACATACCGTGATAGGCGGATTGGGCGAGGCCGTCGCCGGGGTCGTCTGCGAGAACTCGCCGGTTCCAGTGGTGAAGGTCGGCTTGAATGATTGCTACGGAATCATCGGACCGGAAGACATGGTCAAGCAGAGGCTCGGCCTCGACGCTGAATCGATTTTCAAGGCGGCGAAGAAGGCGATCCTGCATAAAGTCGATTGATCGGGAGGTACGCGATGGTTGGCGGATATTGGCTCAAGGCGCTGAGGGTCGAGCTTGATACTGGAATCGTTCGTGACGAGGCCCTGGACGAGGGCCTGGCCAGAGCCTGCATCGGCGGCGCGGGTTTTGCAGCCCACTTCCTCTCGCGAGAGGTCGGCCGGGACGTCGCGGCCAGGTCTCCGGAGAATCTGCTGATATTCGCGACCGGCCCCTTCCAGGCGATGAAGATGCCTGGCGCCGCGAAGTTTTCTATCTGCACGCGATCCCCGCTGACCGGGACATTCACCGACTCCGCGGCCGGGGGCGATTTCGGCTTCGCCTTGAAGCATAGCGGCTATGACCTCGTCATCGTCTCCGGGCGGAGCGGGACGCCTGTCTATGTCCACGTATCCGACGGGACCGCCAGGATACTACCCGCGGTCGACCTGTGGGGCAAGGATACGATCGACACCTACGGGATACTCGCAGCAAGGCATGGCGGAGCCTCCGTTGCCGCCATCGGCTCGGCGGGCGAGAACGGCGTGGCCATGTCATGTGTCTATGTCGACGGGTACTCGGCCGCCGGCCGCGGCGGGACCGGCTGCGTGATGGGCTCCAAGAACCTGAAGGCCCTGGTCGTCTCCGGAACCCTCGAAGTGCCGCTAGCGGACAGGACGAGGGTCGAGGACCTCGAGAAACGTTACAGGAAGTCGATCGCCGGGACGGCGGCGGGTTTAAGGGAAGGCGGGACCGTCGGCGGACTCGTCCCCGGCGAGGAATCCGGCAACCTTCCGCTACGGAACTGGAGCCAGACGGGGTGGAAGGAAGGGGCCGGCAAGATAGGATACCCCGGGTATTCCTCGCTCAACAACAAGCTCCATCCATGCACGTATTGCACGATTTCGTGCCACCGGCGATCGGACGTTTCCTTCCCCGACGGTTATTCGTACAAGGGGCCGGCTCCGGAATACGAGACACTGGCGATGCTCGGCGCCTGTTGCCTCGTCGACGACCTTGAGTCGCTGGTGAAGGCGAACGATCTGTGCAACCGAGCCGGCCTCGATACCATGAGTTCAGGCGGATGCGCCGCCTTTGCCATGGAAGCCCTGGAGAAGGTTCATACGAACGGGCATCTTCCCGCGTATCCGCTGACCTGGGGCGATGGCGACGGTCTGCTGAAATTCATCGGCGAGCTGGCGGGTCGAACGGGATTCGGGGGCCTGTTCTCGGAGGGAATAGTCCCGGCCGCCAGTCGCTTCGCGCCGGAAGCCGCCGCCTACGCGCATCATGTCAAGGGCCAGGACATTCCGGCTCATGATCCGCGGGTCTATTTCAACCTCGGCTTGTCCTACGCGACGGGCAATCGGGGCGCCTGCCACATGAGGGCGTATTCCCAGATCGCGACGATGGGAGCCTTGTTGCCGGAGGTCGGCATCGACGTCGCCCCGGCGCCGGACACGCTCGAGGGAGCCGCCCATGTCGTCAAGACCTACCAAGACTTTACGTCATTCTACAATTCCTGCGTGCTGTGCCAGTTCATGATCTGGGGCGGGCTGAGCCTGGGTGACATGACCGACTGCCTGAACGCCATTACCGGCTGGCGGATGGAACCCCGGGACGTCATGGAATGCGGGGAGAGGGTCTTCACCATCCAGCGGGCGTTGAATACCAGGTGGGGAATTTCACGGAAGGACGACACCCTTCCAGAACGGTTCTTTACGGCCGCTTCGGCGGGACCCCGGGCCGGCAAGGCTCCCGACAGGGATCGATTCGCCGCCGAGCTTTCCGAGCTGTACCGGCTCCGCGGCTGGGACCAGGATGGCCTCGTCACCGCGGAGACCAGCGACCGCCTCGGGTTGGCGTCATGGATGTAGGCGTTCATGTTTCGCTGTGGACCCCGGAATGGACCAGCCCCTTTCTCGACGGGATCGACAAGGCGGCAGACCTGGGATGTAGTTGCGTGGAGATACCGCTGATGGATCCGGCCAATTTCCCGCTCGATGACACAAGGCGGCGTCTCGCCGCGAACGGGCTCAGTGTCTACTGCGGCACCGGCCTGAGCAAGGAAACCGATATCGGCAGCTCAACCGAATCGATACGCGAAAACGGCATCCGCCACCTGAGCGAATGCCTCCGGCTCTGCGCCGAGCTCGGCAGCGATTCACTCGGGGGGGTCATCCATTCACCTTGGGGCCTGAAGGGGCGCGCCGATCCAGGATATTCCCGGCGCGTCGCCTCGTCGCTCGCCCGGCTCGCGGACTTGGCAGCGAAAAATGGCACGTCGCTGGCGCTGGAGTGCATCAACCGCTACGAGAACTCCTTCCTGAACACCGTGGACCAGTGCCTGGCTCTTCTCGGGATCATCGGCAGGGAAAACGTCGGCCTGCATCTTGATACCTATCATATGAACATCGAGGAGAGCGGGATGGTCGCGGCCATGACGAGGGCCGGCGCCAGGCTCCTCAGGTTGCACTTGAGCGAGAACACGAGGGGATATCCGGGATCGGGGGCACTTGCCTGGGACGAGATCATCGCCGCCGCTAAGGCCTCCGGCTATAAGGGGCCTTGGATACTGGAAAGTTATGTGCAGCCGGATTTCCCGGCTTCATCGGATGTCTGCGTCTGGAGACCCATCGAGCCTGACAGTTCCGAAAGCCTGCGTCGTTCTATCGATTTCATCAGGGAGCTTGTTTCGGCCGATTGAGCAGCGTTTGAAGTATGGAATATGATGCATCGTAACCACCGGAATTCGCGGACTGATCATCGTGCGAGAAGCCATTCGGAGTATAGCCATGCGTAGTGATGTCAAGATGACGGAATCGGAAAACTCGCCCCTGTACAAAATAGCGTACCACAACCTCCGGGAAGCCATCCTGAACGGCCAGCTTCCGCCGGGAACCAAACTGGTCGAGCAAGCCATCTCTACCCAGATGGCGATAAGCAAGACTCCAATCCGCGAGGCGATACGCGAACTCGCCCAGGAAGGGCTCATCCTTTTCAAGGCCAGGCGTGGCATCACTGTCATCGATTTTACGGAGAAGGATATCAACGAGCTGGTCACCCTGCGATCCAGCCTCGAGGTACTCGGAGTACGCCTGGCGCACGAAAACCTGGTCGAGGACGATTTCTTCACGTTGCGCGCCATCCTGGACAGGATCGTCGCCGCCGAGAAGGCCCACGACTATGCGGGACTTTCGGATCTCGATATCGAGTTCCACCAGTTCATCATCGAGAAGTCAGGCAACAAGCGGCTGGTCAAGGCATGGAAGGATATCGCGTCCCAGATGAACGTTCTTTTTCGCATGATCCGCTAC
>PGXR01000243.1 GCA_002839245.1 Spirochaetae bacterium HGW-Spirochaetae-7
GCGCTCGTTGCCCTGGAAACCAGCGGTCTGTTCGTCCCTCCCGTTCCCGCGGCCTTGTTCAACGCCGGCGTCCAGTTTCTCGTCATCGCCACAGCTGCGGTCTTGACGCGCTTGTCAGCTGTACCGCCCGGAACCGTTGCCGCAAGCGTCTTCGGATCCATGAGCCGACCCGCCGTCTCGAGGAGACCTCTTGCGTCGTTGGCCTCATTGGCGTCCGTCGCGGCCATCGTCGCGCTGGGATTTCTCGGGGTCGACTTCTGGAACTATAGCGGTGTTCAGTCAGTCATCCTCGGGATGCCCGGGTGGGTTGTCTACCACGTCGCTTTGACGCTGTCACTTTGCGGAGCGTTCGGCATGCTCGCGAAGTCCATGCAATAAGGCAGAATACAGCGCCGAACGGCGCTGGATCGGTACCTCCCGCATGGTTTTTAGGTTACAATGATTTCCATGCCTACCCGCCTTCCCCAGGAAATCCTCAAGACAGTGTTCGGCTACGACTCGTGGCGGCCATTGCAGCGCGAGATCATCGACTCGGTACTCTCAGGGCGCGACAGCCTGGCCGTGCTGCCGACCGGCGGCGGAAAGTCGCTGTGCTACCAGATACCGGCCCTCGTCATCGAGGGGACGACACTTGTCGTGTCGCCGCTCATCGCTCTGATGCGCGACCAGGTATCGGCCCTGAAGGCGGCGGGCGTAGACGCGGTCTTCATAAACAGCTCCCTGGACCTTGACGAACGGCGGGGCATAGAGATGCGCGTCAGGGCAGGCGAGGTCAAGCTGATCTATGCTGCCCCCGAGTCGCTGTCCGGCGACAGGCTGCTTTCGCTGATCGACACGGCGCCGCCGGGTCTCATCGTGGTGGACGAGGCGCATTGCGTATCGGAATGGGGCCACGATTTCAGGCCGGAGTACCGGACCTTGAGCGCGCTGCGCGGACGCTATCCCCGAGCGGTGTGGCTGGCGACCACGGCCACCGCCACCGAGCGCGTGCGTGCCGACATAGCCGGAAGCCTGGGCTTGCGCGAGCCGGCAGTCTTCCTCGGGGGTTTCGACCGGCCCAATCTACGAATCTCCGTCGAGCGAAAGCTGGAGTTGAAGCGGCGACTGCTCCGATTCGCGCTCTCGAGGCCGGACCAGTCGGGGATAGTCTACTGCGGATCCAGGCGAAGGACCGAGGATCTTGCCGCCGCGCTGACAGCGGCCGGCGTCAAGGCGGGTGCCTACCACGCGGGCCTGCCTTCGGAGGAGCGGACGAGGGTGCAGGAAGCCTTCGTACGTGACGACATCCTGGTGGTGGTGGCGACAGTCGCGTTCGGGATGGGCATCGACAAGCCGGACGTACGCTGGATCGTCCACGCCGACCTCCCTAAAAGCGTGGAGAATTACTACCAGGAAATCGGCCGCGCCGGAAGGGACGGCCTGCCTTCCGACTGTGTGCTGTTCTACAGCGCCGGAGACGTCGTCCAGGCGAGCCGGCTTTTCGGCGATCTTCCGGATGAGCAGCGCCGCGCCGCACTGGCCCGCCTCGATTCGATGCGAGATTACGCAGAAAGCGACCGCTGCAGGCGCGCGATGATACTCGACCATTTCAGCGAGGCGCACGGGGACCGCAACTGCGGCGCCTGCGACAACTGCCTGTCAGGGCCGCGCGAGACTGCCGACCTGTCCGTCGCCGCACAGAAATTCCTGTCGTGCGTCAAGCGGACCGGAGAGCGTTTCGGCGCGGCCCACGTCGTCGACGTCCTCCTGGGAGAGCGCACCGAGAAAGTGGAGCGCTTCGGCCATGAGGCACTCTCAACCTTCGGCATTGGCCTGGAGCTCGGGCGCTCAGGCTGGCTGGCTCTCGCCCGCCGGCTGGCATCGACTGGCCACCTTCTCCGCGATCCTGAGCATTCGACGCTGTCGCTCGGCAGGCCCGCTTACGAGCTTTTCGCCTCGAAGTCGCCGTATGTCGTGCCCGCGGACCTCGTCGGGCTGTCGTCCGGCGATGCCGGCGACAGAGGCCGGGATGACGACGCAGGCCGGGCACTTGGGCGCAAGCGCAGCCGCAGGCGGGCAGCGCCTGAACGGTCGTTCATCAGATCGAGCGAGGCGGGCGGCGGTACGGACGAGGAGCTGTTCATGTCGCTGCGAGCCTTGCGCAAGCGAATCGCCGACGAGGCCGGCGTACCGCCCTACGTCGTCTTCCCCGACAGGACGCTCAAGGAGATGGCCCTGTCAAAGCCCACGTCGGAGGCTGAACTGTCCGAGCTGTACGGTGTCGGCCGGGCCAAGCTCGCGCGCTACGGACAGGACTTCCTGGGCGTATTGCGAAGCGCGTCCGGCCTTGACGCATGATAATACGGGCGCCTCTGCATTTTTATGCATTTCCCGGGACATATTCCCTTGACAGGTGCCGGAGAAACGTTAGAATCATGCTAGGTGTTACGTAACACCTGTGCGAATGCGGTTTGGCATCCGGAGTATTCAATTGTTCAAGGGAGGACAAAGATGAGGAAAATTGTCACAAGGCTTGTGACTGTCGGGGCCATTGCTGCCGTCCTGCTTGGTGGCGTTTCATGCACCAAGAAGGAAGCGGATAAGCCGAAGGAAGTCACGGTCAACATGTTCCAGCTCAAGGTCGAGATCAAGGATGCTCTCGACGCGTACGCTGCCAAGTACTCGGCAGCGCACCCCGGCACCACCGTGAAGGTCGAAACGTTGGGTGGTGGCGGCGACTACGGTGGAGCCATGAAAGCCAAATCGCAGGCAGGACAGATGCCCGACATCTTCATGATAGAGGGTCGCGGCGGTTACGAAATATGGAAAGACTACATCGCTGACCTTGGCGACCAACCGTGGGTCAAGGACACCGACCTCGCGTTCAAGGTGGACGGCAAGATCCTCGGCTTCCCTGTCGCCATCGAGGGCTACGGCCTGGCGTACAACGCGGACATCCTGGCCAAGGCCGGCATCGACCCCGCGACGCTGACGACACGCGCCGCCTACGAGAAGGCGTTCAAGATTCTCGATTCGAAGAAGAAGGAACTCGGTATCGACGCGCCGGTGGCCATGGCCGCTTCCGTCGCGGGCGGCATGTGGTGGGTGGCCGGCCAGCACAACCTGGCGTGCTACTGGGGCGGCGGCCTCGCGTTCGACGACACGAGCGTCATCGACAAGGCCCTCAAGGGCCAGATGGACGATGCCAGGTTCGCGCAGTACGCAAAGTACGTGCAGTTGCTGTTCAAGTACGCAGACCAGAAGATCCTCTTGAACGGCGGATATGACGACCAGGTCGGATCGTTTGCCCAGGGCCGCACCGCGTTCCTGCACCAGGGCAACTGGGTCGACCCCAATATGAAGCAGCTCGGCGTCACCTTCAAGATGGGTTACGCGCCTCACGCGTTCCTCGACACCGAAGAAAAGGGCCTGTACCTGTTTGCGCCGAGTTGGTACTGCGTCAACGCCAAGAGCCCGAACGCTGAAGCGGCCAAGGCCTTCCTAAACTCCATCGCGTCGACGCCCGACGGCCAGGAATACATGGTCAACGGCGCCGGCATGATCCCCGCGTTCAAGTCGGTCCAGCTCAAGCCGAGCGGACAGCTGAGCCGGGCCCTTATGGAAGCCAATGCCCGCGGCGGCAATTACGGCGTATTCTTCGGCATGCTCCCCGATGGCGCCGGCCAGAACGTGTTCGGCCCGATCTTCGACCTGTTTGCCCAGAATCCTAACAATATCGCCCAGTTTACGGCGGACATGAAGAAAGCCATCGCTAACCTGCCCAAGAAGTAATCAGCTATCCAACCCCGCAACGCCTGCCGGTAC
>PGXR01000244.1 GCA_002839245.1 Spirochaetae bacterium HGW-Spirochaetae-7
GCATGGGCTTGCCCAGCCTTTGCTCGAAGGCCGCCACGAGCGAGCGGTTCTTGGCGGTGGCGCCCTGGAAGAAGACCACGTCACCGACGTTCTTCTCCGCGGCTACCTTGCGCAGGTAGTTCTCGCACACCGAGTGCAACGCAGCGGCAAGTACTTCGGGAACCGTGCATCCGGCGGCCAGGAGGTGGTTGATGTCTCGCTCCATGAATACCGTGCAGCGATCGCTGACCCTGGGTGCGCTGACGCCGGCGGCCAGGTCGGCGTAGTCGCCGATACCGACGCCTAGCTTGCGGGCCTGCTCCTCGATGAAACTGCCGGTGCCGGCGGCGCAGACGTTGTTCATGATGGAGGAAGTGACGCGGCCGTCTCGGAGCGTCGTGAACTTGGAATCCTGCCCGCCAATTTCGATGATGGTGTCCACCCCCGGGTCAAGCTCGATTGCCGCCCGTGCGTGTGCGCTAATCTCGTCTAGCGCCAGGTCGGCTCCGGCTATGCCGCCTATGAACTTCCTGCCCGAGCCCGTGGTCGCGCAGCCTATCACGTCGAGCCTGAAGCCCTTGCGTTCCCCGAGCCTCTCCATGGCTTCGAGCAGGGCCTGGAAGGCTTCGACAGGGCGTCCCGACGTACGCGTGTAGAAACCGGCTACCATGCGTCCGGCCCTGTCGACGAGCGCGGACTTGGTGCTGGTCGAACCTATGTCGACGCCGAGCCATGCCTCGAGGACCGCCGGCGCGGGCTCATAGACGTCAACCTCGACTTCCGCCCCGGGTCTGCTGCCTCGGGCGCTTGTCTTTTCAAGGTAGCTTTCGTGCGCGTGGAAGTCGGGATAACCGGACGAATGGAGGGAAAGCGGAGGGTGGAATCCGGACCTGTCCAGGGGTATGCTTCTGCGCAGGGCCGACGCCGAGACGAACGGCGAGCCTTCACGGCCTTCGCCCAGGAACAGCAGGGCCGCGCCTATCGCGCCGTGACAGGCAGCTTCCCCGTCACGAACCACGTCGAGGCCAGAGAGCGTGCGCACCCTTTCGAGGACCGCGTCGTTCAGCGCCACTCCGCCGGTGAAGACCACCTGGCCGCGTATCGGATCCTCGTTGAAGAGCGCGTCGACGAGGTTCCTCGCGAGCCCGCGGCACAGTCCGTCGCTGATGGCTGCGAGGGAGTAGCCTTCCTGCTGGGCGTGGATGAGGTCGGTCTTGGCGAAGACCGCGCAGCGGGTGGCGACCTTTGGCGGCTCGTCGCGGTTTATCAGGGCAATCCCGGCCAGTTCCGGCGAGTCTGCCAGGCCGAGGCGGCCGGCCTGCTGGTCCAGGAAGC
This sequence comes from Spirochaetae bacterium HGW-Spirochaetae-7, assembly GCA_002839245.1. GTDB lineage: Bacteria > Spirochaetota > Spirochaetia > Treponematales > UBA12059 > SZUA-370. The sequence goes on from PGXR01000244.1 coordinate 1,315, forward strand.
TGCCGGTACCGGCGGCGCAGCCGGAGTTCGAGCGGCTGCCCAGGTACTCGCCTTCCAGGTTGAAGCGCGCCAGCGAGTATTTCTCGCCGCCGACGACGAGCACGGCCGCAGCGCAGGGGTAGCGCGCGCGGACCGACTCGAGGGCAGCCACCTGAGACTCGTAACGGGCATCAGCGCGCAGCTCGGTGAGTGGCCTGCCGGTCATCGCGACGGCACGAACGCGGGAGAGCTCCAGTTCCTTGTCTATCCGAGCCAGCGCGGCCTCGATGTCGCCGCCATGGAAAGCGTAGGATCGCCCGAGTACCGAGCCGGACGCGTCGAGCGTCACCGCAGCGATGGAGACCGAACCGATGTCGATTCCCAGGATTGTTCCCTCGTCGTGATGCATGAAGCGACCTTCCGGCGACTACACGTCGTCCAGTTTTTCTTTTACCAGATCCCACAGCCCGCTGACGCCCGTTCTCCAGCCGTCGCGGTACGACAGGCGGGTGTCCTTTAGTTCCTTTTCGTCCATGCCGGCCATGCCCCGCCTGAGTTCCCACGACTCAAGCGACCTCGACTCGGCATCGATACTGGCTCTGTCGCCGTGCGGCTCCTCCGTTGGGGCCATCGAGCCTATCGCTGCTACGGCGGCGACGAGTTCTTCGTAGTGGGCGCGGGCCGCCCATGCGCCTCCCTCTGCCTTGCCTGCCTCGGCGGCCTTCTCGAGGGTTCCTCGCTTTTCCGCCTTGAGCCGCTCGACAATTTTTGGTATGTCAGCGGTTCCAGACAGCATCCGCTGGAATTCTTCCTTTTTCTTGATGGCTTCCGAAACCGCTTCCTGGAAGAGGCGGGAAAGGTTGAACGACGAGCGCCACTCTTCGATCTTCGCCGAAAGACTCTCGTTTACCGTCAAGGTGATCTTCTTCGCCATGCCGTGCCTGCCCCTGTCATACGTGTATCCGGAAAGACACGTATAGAATACAATGACACGTGTCAAATGACAAGATGTAAAAAAATGTCGAAATTAAGTCCACTGTCCGGGTTTGATCATTGCCAACAGTGAAAGCCGGGTCATATACTTGCAGCATGCTCAAGCATGGTGACGGCGACAACGAAAGCGGGGTCTTTTCCGATCGTCTCTCGATAATCCTCGAGGCGACCGCGGACCTCAACAACATGCTTGCCGAGCCTGACCGCCTCTACCAAAGCCTTCTCGAGCATTTAAACCGGGCCGTTCCATTCTATTCCGGCAGCGTCCAGGTGATGGAGGACGGCTCGGCCAGGATCGTTGCATTCCGTGGCAACCTCGATCCTGAGGTCGTCATGGGGCTCCGCTTCCACATGGACCCGCTTTTCCCGAATTTTCGGGTGGTGACGACGAGGAAATCCGTGTCCTTCGCCGACATACGCGAGGAATACCCGCATTTCTACACACGGCAGGATGAATTCAACTCCGGTCACATACGTTCCTGGCTCGGCGTGCCGATGGTGGTCTCGGATTCGGTCATTGGCCTGATCGCCCTTGACCGCGACATCGTCGATCCCTTCGACGACGAGGACATACGCATCGTGCAGGCCTTCGCAGACCATGCCGCGGTGGCCATCCGCAACAGCGCCACCTACCGCCAGCTCCAGGAAGCAATCGCCGCCGGCGACTCCCTGATGCGCGAGATGAACCACCGCGTCAAGAATAGCCTGCAACTCGTTTCCAGCCTCATCGACATCCATGCAGGGCACGTGACCGAGGAAGCAACCCGCGTCAGCCTCGAGGAGCTGCAGGTAAGGATTCAGTCGATCGCCGCCATCCATGAGAGGCTGTACAAGCGTTCCGACATGAGCGCGGTCGACCTCGACCAGTACCTCGGCGACCTTGCCGGGGACGTGCTCCAGTCCTTTGCCCGCGACGGCGGGAAGGTGGGTCTGTCGCTGGACACCGAACCGATTGCCGTCGATGCCACGATGGCGGTTTCGCTCGGGTTGATAGCGACGGAGCTGATCATGAACGCCCTCAAGTACGCCTTCCCCGGCGGCTCACCGGGCAAGTTGAAGCTGGGTTTGCATCATGCCGGCGAAGGAGCGGAGCTCCTCGTCGAGGATTCAGGCATCGGCATGAGCAACGCCGCCGAACTGCCGGGAGGTTTTGGCGTGCACCTGGTGCGCAGCCTGGCCTCCCAGCTCCGCGGCGAGGCCACGGTCGAGTCCCGCCCCGGCCACACCGCCTGGACGGTGAGGTTTCCGCTGGCTTAGAAACCAGCACCCTGCCTTAAAACGACGATCCGACCTTCCTCCTCGAGCCTGCGTATCACCTCGACCACGCGGAAGCCGGAAGCGTCGCACTCGGCGAGCCGCATGCGGCCCAGGCCCGCGAAAGCCGCCCCGAGCCGTTCCCGGGTGCCGGCGGGGAACCGGCCGAACAAGCGCTCCCGTTCATCCTCCTTCATCGGCTTCATCGCGACGAGGATGTCCCGCTCGTCGGCCTCGGCGAGTACGGCGGCTATC
>PGXR01000245.1 GCA_002839245.1 Spirochaetae bacterium HGW-Spirochaetae-7
CAAATGGGCGCTGTTTACCGCCACCATCTTCTCGTTGCTCCTCTCATGGGGCAAGAACATTCCGGGGCTCACCAACTTTTTTATGGACTATTTCCCGGCCTACAATAAGTTCAGAGCGGTATCCATGATCCTGGTAGTGGCCGAACTCTGTATCCCGCTGCTGGCCATCCTTGGGGTGAAAGCCGTGATCGATCAGCCTGCAATTCTGCGAGAAAAACTGAATCTCAGGATATTTAAGATGAACCCTCTCATTCTGGCGTTCATCCTTTCGGGTGGCATTGCCCTGCTGTTTTATATTGCTCCTGGCAGCTTCAATTCCTTTGAGTCTTCCGGCGAAGAGCAGATGGTGAGGCAGCAGGTCGCCAGGCAACTGGAGGGGAGTGGCGGAACGCCTGAGCAGATTTCACAAACCGTGAACAACTACTCTTTCGAATACATGAATGCTCTGCGGCAGGTGCGCGCTTCCATTTTTAAGCGTGATGCCATCCGTTCATTCGTGTTCATTTTGCTGGCTGCTGTGCTGCTGTTTTTCTGGATGAAGGGGCGGATGAAACAGGCCTGGATGATTGCCGGCCTGGGGCTGTTCGTACTGATCGATCTGTGGGCGGTAAACCAGCGTTACCTCAACAAAGAGAATTTCAAGCCCAAGCGGTTTATGGAGGTGCCCTATGCGCCTACTGCCGCCGACCAGGCGATCATTTTGCGCAAGGTCAACGAACTCGCGCTCAACCCGGGCATGAACATCCAGGACGGCATGCTCACCACCCGCGCCCGCACGCTGCTTGATGCTGGCAAGGTCGACGAAGCCCGCCCGATCCTCGAGAGCATGAATGAATACCGCGCCACCATCGACGCCTCCGACAGGGCCGAGGCGGAGTACCGCGCCGTAAAGGAAGCCGAGCGCAACATGCCCGCGCCTCCCTCTGTCTCGGGTAACGGCTTCCGCGAGATACGCCAGGCCATGCTTGAGAAGCGCGCCATCACCTCCGGCGGTGCTGGACAGAACACCGTGTCCGGCATCGTCTCCGCCCTCGTGGCTGGCGGCCGCCTGGTTGGCAAGGTCTCAAAATTCTACGGCCGGAACAGCGTCACAAACGTTCCCGTGTTCGCCCCTGGCCTGGCCCTCCCCGTGGGCAGTGTCCCCGGCGCAACCGGTACCGCTTCCGACACGACCGCTGTCCTGGCTGGCGATCCGCTCACCCTCAAAGCCTGGTACAGCACCTTGCCCGTTTCGATGGATGCGCTCATCTCCACCGATATCGAGAGCCAGCTCCCCGGTATTTTCGCCAAGGCGTTTGGCGGCTCGATCGACAAGATGATCATCGCGGGCGCGGGCTCCGGATCCGACGGCCTGGGTGTATTCGTTGCCAGCGCGTCCGGCGTTCCGACCTCGAGCGACATCAACTGCGCGGCCGCCGGAACCCCAAAATGGGTAGACCTGGGCAAGCTCGCCTTGACCGTTCTCGGCCTGGGCGGGGATCAGACGAGTCTCGCCATCGTGATGAATCCGCTCATCATGGCGCCGCTGCTCGCCGAGGCGACCGCGGGATCTGACCCGCACAAGGTCGAATACCTGACGAAGGGCACCATCATCGGCGTTCCAGTCATCCTGTCCGTCTACGCTCCCTCCGTGACCACGGCAGGCGCGTATGTCGCCGTGGGTGGGGATTTCTCGCACTACGCCTGGGCCGTCGCCCAGGAACTGACCATCGATCCGATCAAGACCGTGGGCAGCGACAACGTGACGTTCCAGTCGTTCATGTACATGCAGGGTAAGCCCCTCATCGGTTCGAGCTTCCGCAGGCTCAAGACCGTCTAAATCGAATCCACGGGTGCCCCCCTGGTCAGGGGCGTCCGGCCGTCCGGCGATGATAGGCACAGGCCTATTCGATCGCCGAGGCGGCCTTTTTATCGCCCCGGACTCGGGCGGTGGAGTCATGATGTACCCCTTCCCTCGAAATCTTTTCGCCGATCGACGACACTTTGTCGCCGGTAGCGATTTCGTCAACCTCAACGGCCGGCTTGAATAGGACCAGTCGGCAATGCTGCGATGCGCCAGACATAAATAATTCCTCCCTGAAGCCGAGCTTGACGAGGTGTACGATTTCCAGGCTAATGCTCCGCAAATCCCGCCTGCCCGCAGCACGTATTTTTTCAACGAGATCGTCTGGCATGGTAAGCTGCAGCTTCATGACGCACCCCCAATGGCGGCCAAATTGGCCGCCGCATCGGACAATTTGTCCGTAGCTTCGGCCAATTTGGCCGTAGCTTCGGCCGCTCGGATGATTGTCCTAGATACCCGGGCAACGTTGCCAAGGTACTCGACAATTTGTAGACAAGCCTTGTTAAAAAAGCATCTAATTATTTGTATAGCAATTAAATAGGAACTCATACTACATGTTCTTCCAGAACTTGTAGTACTTGAGCTCCACGTCTTCCTGCGTCAACAGCGGGTAGAATTTGGTCTGCGTCGCCGACGCGAACATGAAGCCGTGACGGAGCAGCTTGTACGAGATCCTGTCGATGGGACAGTCCAGGGACAACCCTTTGGTATTCTTGCCCGGCATTGAGCGGACCTCGAGGATGGCCTCGCGGAGGCGGGCGGGATGGATTCCAGGAACGAAGCAGCGGATGAACGGATTGTCCTGGAATTCGTTCAGGAAATCGTCGATGTTGACGTCCAGCTGAGAATAGAACATCACCGGGGCGCCCTTGGCAACGTTGGGGTCGGTGATGAATTTGGCGTACTCGATGAAGTTGTACTTGGTGAGCACCATCATCTTGATGGGGTTGATCTCGAGGACGATGCGCATCTCGTCGCCGCGCATGGTCGGGTCGTAATCGGCCGCCTCGAGCTGGACGAAGTCGCCCAGGGAATTGCAGTAGTACAGCTTGCCGAAGGTGTTGAAGTCCATGTGCTCGAAGGTGCGGTAGCTCGATATGAACTTGGTCGCCTTGGGTCGGCCGTCTTCATGCGGTTTGAGCTCGGAGAAGGCCTGGTCGATCTTGAAGAACGGATGCCTGAACGCCGGATCTATCTCCACGAATATCAGCCGGCCTTCGAAATAGCGCGTTGAACCCTGGGTGTAATGCCTGGCGAAGCGTTCCGGATCGAGTTGGCTTGCGATCAACGCATGGTTCGGGTGCATGACCAGATACAGGTGCTTGTCTTCGTTCATCTTCCTACCCCCAGTAGTTCTTAAGAATGGGCGCTATCACTAGCGATATGATGGCCATGAGCTTGATTAGGATATTGAGCGCCGGGCCCGCAGTATCCTTGAATGGATCGCCTACGGTGTCGCCGACCACGGCCGCCATGTGCGCATCGGAACCCTTGCCGTCCTTCCGCCCCTCTATCAGCTTCTTCGCGTTGTCCCACGCGCCGCCCGAGTTCGACATGAAGATGGCCATGAGTACGCCGGTGACGGTGACTCCGGCAAGCAGGCCGCCGAGCATCTCTATCCCGCCCGCGAATCCTACCAAGACCGGTGCGCCCGCCGCTATGATTCCCGGCAGGATCATCTTCTTGAGGGCAGCCTGGGTCGATATGTCGACGCAGGCGCGGTAATCAGGGATCTCGGTCTCGTCGAGTATGCCGGGTCGTTCCCGGAATTGCCTGCGGACTTCCTCTATCATCGCGAATGCCGAGACGCCTATGGCATCCATGGCGAGGGCGGAGAACAGGAAGGGCACCATGCCTCCCAGGAGCAAGCCGACGAGCACCTGCGGGTCGGTGATGTTGAAGACGATGACGT
>PGXR01000246.1 GCA_002839245.1 Spirochaetae bacterium HGW-Spirochaetae-7
TGGCGGGCTTCCTCTGCACGGTGTTCACCTTCTTCGGCGTCAATTGCCTATTGTCGGGCCTGCACAGTTACGGCTGATCCCGTCTTCGGAAGCTTGCCATAATCGGTCCATCATGGCAGGATGGACGCATGAATGAAGCAGGAGCGGCTTCCACCGCAAGATTCCCCGGCCTGACCATCGACCTCGGCAAGATAGAGGCCAATTACCGCGCGGTATGCAGCCTCTGCGCAGTCAGCGGCATCAGGGTGAGCGGCGTTGTCAAGGGAGCCGGCGGGCGCCTGCCCGTCGCCGCAGCCATGGTCCGCGGCGGCTGCTCGTCGCTGTCGAGCTCCAGGCTGACCCACCTGCGAGCGCTTCGCGATGCATGCTCGTCCGAAGCGTCGGGCATTCCCCGTGACTTGCCGCTGGGACTCCTCCGAATCCCCGGCCCCGGCGAGATGGCAGAGGCAGTAGACCTGGCCGACTGGAGCCTCCAGTCAGACCGGTCGGCGCTCGGGCTCGCAGCCGCCGCGGCTGAACGGGCGGGTCGAAGGCACGGTGTCGTGCTGATGCTCGACCTCGGCGACCTGCGCGAAGGTTGGTTCGACGAGGCCGAACTCTTCGCCCAGGCCATCCGCGTCGAACGGGAGCTGCCTTCGCTGCGGCTGCGCGGCATCGGGACCAACCTCGGCTGTTACGGGTCGATACTGCCTGCACCTGCCAACCTGGGGCGGCTCGTGGACCTGTCGCGCCGCATCGAGGACGCTACGGGCAGGAAGCTCGACGTGGTGTCGGGCGGTGCTACGTCAAGCCTGCCGCTGCTGCTTCGCGGAGCCATGCCCCAGGGCATAAGCGAACTGAGGATAGGCGAGGCCGCCCTCTGCGCCCGCGACCTGCCGCATTTCCATCGGGTACAGGTGCCGGGCGTCGCGAGCGACGCCTTTACGCTACGCGCCGAGATAGTCGAGATGCGGAAGAAGCCAAGCTTTCCCGTGGGGGAGCGCTTCATAGACGCGTTCGGCAACAAGCCCGTCTACGAGGACAGGGGCGAGAGGACCCGCCTGTTGCTGGCCGTCGGCAAGCGCGACATCGGAAGCCACGAGCACCTGCTGCCCCGAGACGCGCGCATACACGTCATCGGCAGTTCGAGCGACCACCTGATATGCGAGGCCGACGAGCCCTGCGCCGACCTTCGCTACGGCTCGGTGCTGGACTTCGACCTCCTGTACGGAGCCATGCTCTTCCTGAGCGACTCCGACCCCTGCGTCAATGTGGAATACGTCTAGCGTTCTCAGGGCTGCCTGAAAAGCAGCCGGCCCGTCGGTGTCGGCGCGCAGGCGCCGTGCTCGACCGCCAGCTTGCCGTCCACGAACACATACGCGACTCCCTCCGGCGGCGCAAGCTGGTCGGCGAAAGTGGCCTTGTCGCGGAGGGCCGCAGGATCGAAGACGACGACATCCGCGGGAGAACCATCCACCAGCCGGCCGGATTCGAGCCAGCTCATCGCGGCGGGCAGGCTCGTCGCGTGCCTGACGGCATCCGGCCACGAAAGTCCCGCCTCGCGAAGGATGCGCAGCGCCCGCGGGAAGGTTCCGGCGGCCCTCGGGTGACCCTGCCCGCCGTGCAGTACGCCGTCTGAGGCTATCGCGCAGGACGGGTGCGCCAGGCACTCGCGTATCTCGGCGTCGTTCATCACGTGGGCGATGATCAGCGCGGTCGGGTCGTTGGCCCTCAGGTCTGCGTACGACTCGGGCGTCATCCTTTGTCCCTTGTATTTCCCGCTCGCCACCTCGAGATCGGGCAGGCCTTTGTCCCAGCGCTTTTCGAAGCCGGGGTCGAAGACCGCCGACCCGATGTGCGTGCAGAAGGCGTCGTAGGGGTAGCAGTCAAAACCCATGTCGACGCCTTCTGCCTTGGCTGCCTCGACCATGCGAACAGCCTCGGCGCAATAGCCGAAGGCCGTCATGCTGCCGATGTGCGACACCTGGAGCCGTACCTTGAAGCGCCTGGCAAGTTCGATGACTTCGGTGATGCCTTCGAGGCAGCGCGGGCCGTCGTAGCGTATGTGTACCGATATGTTTCGTTTCTGCCTGCCGACGAGAAGCGAAGCCAGGGCGTCTATCTCGGCGGGACTCGTGTTGGGAGCGTATTCGAGGCCGAACGACAGACCGAAACTTCCCCGATCGAGTTCCCGGCGCAGGAGTACCTGCATCTTCTCGGTCTCGCCGGCGGTTGCTGGCCTGTAGACGTCGTCTATGCCGACCGCCTTCCGGAGCACGGTGTGGCCGGTCTGGTAGGCCAGCTTTAGCATGGGAGCGCGGCGCTTGGGCAGGTATTCGTCGATGAGGGGACCCGACCCGCAGTTGCCGGCGATCGCGGTGGTCACGCCCTGCAGCAGGAGCGCGCGCTGCATCGTACAGGCATCGTCGAGTTCCTCGTCATGCATGTGGGTGTCGATGAATCCAGGCGAGACGTAGAGCCCGGTGGCGTCGATGACGCGGGTGGCCTCCGGGGCGCCGTATCCGATATACGCGACGCGGCCGTCGACCATACCCAGGTTCGAGAGCGTCAAGGAAGCGGCTACGGGATCGACCAGCGTCCCGCCCCTTATCAAGGTATCAAGTTTCATCGATTTTCCTCCGGCCATTGCCAATTATATCATATTTTCCTGTTAAGGTTGAAAAGTCCCCGTATGATAAGGTCGGCGGCTCCCTGCCCGCCCCGGTACGGCTTTCCTGCCAGAATGAGTCCTTCCGCCTTCAGGGTACGCAGCTCGGGAGCCTTGATGGACAGCGGGTTGCGGTCGAGGATGACCATGTCGGCAAGCTTGCCGGCTTCGAGGCTGCCCCTCTCCCTGTCGTCGAATCCGATGAACGCCGCGTTTCTGGTATACAGGTCGAGCGCCTCCTGTATGCCGAGCGACTCGCCGGGCACGTAGTGGTTGCAGGCCGCATGGATGCCCAGGATTGGGTCGGGTACCGTGCACGGCGCGTCCGAGCCGCCAGCCATAATGATTCCCATATCGCGCATCGTCCGCAACGGAGACAGCTCCATCGCGCGCTCCCCCATGATGGATCGCAGGTACGAAAGGGGTTCCTGTTCCCAGTCCAGGAAGGCCGGCTGGAGGGCTATGGCTATGCCGCGCGCGGCGCAGGCTTCGAGACCGCGCCGGGTGGGCAGGCAAGCGTGGATGATCGTGTGCCGGTGATCGCCGCGAGGGAAGTCGTCGAGGGCGGCGCATATCGACGAAACGGCCTGGTCGAAGGCCGCGTCGCCTATCGCGTGCATCTCTATCTGGAGGCCGGCCCGGTTGGCTTCGACGCAAAAGGCCTTTACCCGCTCTTCGTCGTAGTAGAGCACTCCCCTGGATGCGTCGGGCGGGAGTCCGGCACCCGAGGCGTACGGTTCGTTCATCGCGGCGTCCACCGAGCCGAAACAGCCGTCAAGGGCGGTCGCGAAGCAGCCTCCGATGCGAGGGAGTTTTCTCTTTTTGACCTTGGCTACATCCATGGTCTGGAAGAACAGCCGGTAGGCAACCGGATTCCTCAGGCCCCTCGCGAACAGGCTTTCCAGCCCCACGTCCAGGTCCATCGGGAAGCCGACCCCGGTGACGGAATGTATCGAACCGATACCCATCGCTGCCAGCGCGTCGATAGCGGTGAGCATGTTGCCGAGCGTGGCGGGCAGGGAAACCTTGCCCGTCACGAAGTCGGTGACGCGGAAGAAAGCTTCCTGCGTCATCAGGCCGGAGCCCGCGTT
>PGXR01000247.1 GCA_002839245.1 Spirochaetae bacterium HGW-Spirochaetae-7
GGCGGACCGCAGCCGTCCCATGGTCTCGTCCGGGATGAACACGAGGTTCCGGTTCACGTGCTGCCCGTGCTCGACGGTGTAGAGCTCGCACGAGTCCTCGCTGGTCTCGTCGATGCCGTCATGGCAGAACAGCCTGCGGACCCGGCCGCCGGCCTTGGTACCCTGGAAGTCCACCGAGACGACCTCGCGCTCGGTCATCTCCGCCCATGAATTCCTGAGGAACAGCACCTGGCCGGTCTTGAACCTGATGAATCCGTGGCACGCCGTCTCGACGTCGGTTGCGCCTCCCGCCACGTCGGGTATCCTCCACGGCCCCTTGAAGGCCTGGTTCCCCATGAAATCATTGAAAGTCTGGGCCATGACCCATTCCGGCTCCGGGTAGCCCATGAAATAGAGGCCAAGGTCGAGCATGTGCAGGAGATCGATGACAGGCCCGCCTCCGGATACCGCCTTGTCCGTGAACCAGCCTCCGAAACCGGGTATCCCGAAGCGGCGAGCCCATACGGCCTGGACTGAATTGATTGTTCCGACCTCGCCTGCGCGGATGTATTCCATCAGCGCCATCGACTCGGGCCTGGCGCGGTTGTTGAAATTGAATTGCAGGTGGCGGCCGGCTTTCGCGGCGGCTTCGGCCATCTGGCTCGTGTCCGCCGCGTTCAGGGCTGGCGGCTTCTCGCAGAATACGTGCTTGCCGGCCTTAAGCGCCTGGATGACCAGCGGAGCGTGGAATTTGTTGGGAGTGAGGACCGAGACCGCATCCAGGTCGGCGTGCCGGGCGAGCATCTGCTCGAGGCTTGCATAGGTCAGGGGAACGCCGTGGGCAGCGGCGGTCTTCTCCCGGGCAGCCGGGTTCGGGTCCGCCAGGGCGACGACTTCGGCGCCGGCGCTCCTGAAACCGGAAACATGATACCGCGCTATTCCGCCGGCTCCGACGATACCTATCTTCAAGCTCATAAGCCTTTACTCCCTTGACCTGAACCCGGCGCGCTGGCCGGAAACCCGTCACGCGCCAATGCCCGTGACGGGTCGAGCTGCATGATCATTGTCGGCCGTTCACCGCCGCGATGCGCCAGCGGGAGGAACGGCCGGCCCTGCTAGAACGGAGCCTCGGGAACGTAGAAATCCTTGGCGTTGGCCTTGGTTACCAGTTCCGACGGAAGGATGACGCGCCTGGGAAGCGCGCGCACCTGGTAGACGAACGGATTGAGCTTGTCGCCCTTGACGCCGATCACCGCATAGGAGATCGAGGTCGCGATGACGGACGGAGAATAGGTCACGTCGGCCTTTACGAGCGGGTTGGAATCATCCATGATTTCCTTGATCACGCTCTTGAGGCAGCCGCCGCCGAGGAAGAACTTGATGTCCTTGCGGCCGGATTCCTTGTACGCCTGCATGGCGCCGAGCATCATGTCGTCGTCCGCGGTATAGACGGCATCGACCTGCTTGTATTTCTGCAGGTAGTTCTCCATGACCGACAGGGACTTCTGCTTGTTCCAGTCGCCCGGCTGCACGTCGAGGAGCTTGATGTTCGGATACTTCTTGACGACTTCCTTGATGGTGCCGGTGCGGATGGTGTCGATCGGGCTGGGCGCGCCGGTGATCAGGAGGAGGTTGCCCTTGTAGCCCATCTGCTTGGCGAGCCACTCCATGCCGTTGCGGGTATACGCCTCGTCGTCGTTGGTGATGTAGATGTCGTAGATGCCTTCTTTTGACACGCCGCGGTCGAGGACGACCACGTAGACGCCGGAGTTGTAGGCTTTTTCGACGATCGACGTAACCGAAGTGTCGTGCGGGAACACGACCAGGGCGTCTACCTTCTTGACGAGCAGGTCTTCGATGTCGGACACCTGCTGGGTGACCGTACCGGAGAATTTGAGCTCGATCTGGACGCTCTTGTCGCGCGCTTGCCAATCGCTCTGGGCACGCTGGGCCCACCAGTTTGCGTTGGCCATCCAGCCGTGGGTCGCGCTCGGCATCGATACGCCGACCTTGTAGACCTTGGTCTGGGCGAAAACGCCGCCCGCGGCTATGGTCACGATGAGTAGAACCAGTACCAACTTCTTCATGCACTGCCTCCTGAAAACCTGAGTATATCTAGATACCCTTACCCGGGTTCTGCCCTCAACGAGGGCAGTTCCTTCTCCCGGGCGGGAAATCTACGACTGACGCTGCCTCTGGATATAAACCGAGGCTATGATCACCACTCCCTTAACGACGCCCTGGAGGTACGGGGACAACCCGGCCATGTTGAGCATGTTCTGTATTATCTGCAGCATGAATACGCCTATTATCGTTCCCCATACCGATCCACGGCCTCCCGCCATCGCCGTCCCGCCGATTATGACCGCCGCGATGGCGTCCAGCTCGAAGCCGAGGCCGAAATTGGGCGTGGATACCGTGTTGAAGCGGGCGGCGAGGAGGGCGGCGGATACGCCCACGACGATGCCGTTGATGGAGTACGCCCAGAAGCGCACCCTGTCGACGCGGACCGCCGAGTACAGGGCCACCCTGGAATTCGAGCCGACCGCGCAGATGTACCTGCCGTAGCGGGTATTGTTGAGCACGAAGGAAAGAACCGTCGCCAGCAGCAACAACACGAATACGGGGGTCGGGAACGATATGGCGCTCTCACCCAACCTGAATGAGAATATCTTCGACATGCCGAGGTTGCCGAACTCCTGGCTGTGGGACGCGAACTCGCCGGCGTTGGCCATCTGGAGGCTCACGTAGCGGAATATCGACATCGTGCCCAGGGTAACGATGAAGGGAACGATCTTGCCCTTGGTGACGAGGAGCCCGTTGATGGCTCCGGAGAGGAAACCGGCGGTGACCATTATCCCCACGCCGAACAGGATGGCTGCTGTTTCGTTGCCTCCCTTGTCGACGACAATGTTCATCGCGATGACGCCGCAGGAGGCCACGAACGCGGCCATGGAGCCGACCGACAAGTCTATGCCGCCGGAGATGATGACGAAGGTCATGCCCAGCGCGATGATTCCCGTATATGACGATTGCCGCATCACGTTGATGAGGTTTTCAGGCTGGATGAAGTACGGCCACCCTATGAGGGTCGCCAGCAGGAACAACACGCCCAAGGCCAGGAGCGATCCGTACTTTTCCAGGTCCAGCTTGACGGCGCCCGTCTTGGTCATGATGCCTCCTCCTCGTGTACTCCGGTAGCGTGGAACATGATTTCTTCTTCAGTCATTTCGTCGCCTTCGACGAGGGCGGCGAACCTGCCCTCCCGCAGCACTATCACCCGGTTGCACATGCCCAGGATTTCTTCCAGCTCGGACGATATGAAGATGCATGAAATGCCGCCCTTCACCAGGTTGGCGATCAAGCGGTAAATTTCGTGCTTCGCCGATACGTCGACGCCGCGCGTCGGCTCGTCGACGATGAGTACGTCTGGAGCGGTGTCGATGCTCTTTGCCAGGGAAACCTTCTGCTGGTTGCCTCCCGACAGGTTTTCCAGGCGCTTGTCCAGGTTGTCGGTCTTGATGTGGAACGAATCGACGTAGCCCTGCACCTTCGTCCTCTCCCCGGACTTGTCGATAAGGCGCAGGAAAGACCGGCAGTAATCGCCGAGCGATACCAGCGTCACGTTGCGCGTCACGGAGAAGCCGGTGAGGATACCCGAGCCCTGCCTGTCTTCCGACAGGTACGAAATGCCGGCCGCGACCGCGTCGGCGGGGG
>PGXR01000248.1 GCA_002839245.1 Spirochaetae bacterium HGW-Spirochaetae-7
CCTCGGTGCAGAAGAACACGGGTTTCCAGGTAGGCCCCGGCGCGACCGGCTCGCGGTCGATGATGTCGCCGGGCTTGCTCTTGAGGACCTCGCGCTTGTCGAGCCACTCCTGGTCTATCACGACCTTGCGGCCGAGCATCTTGGCGAGCGACAGGGCCGCTATGCGGCCGCCGAACATCGCGCTCGAGGCCTCGGCGATCTCCTCCGCGTCGCCGGCCTTGACCGCCAGGAAACCGAAGGCAAGGGCCTGGTTGTACAGCTCGTCGCAGGGGGACAGTCCGGTTGCTACGAGCACCGTGTCAACTTCGAAGGTCTGCGCGGTATCGAGGAGTGGCTTCCAGTCCTTGTCGATCCGGGCGATCGTCACCCGTTCGACCTTGCCGTCGCCCTCGACCGACACGACGGTGGTCGAGAGGTAGACGGGCACGCCCATGCGGACGATCTTGTCGGCGTGCACCTTGTAGCCGTTGATCTTCGGGAGTATCTCGCAGATTCCCGCGACGGCTATGCCTGCCTGCAGCGCATGGTAGGACCCGATGAGGCCGACGTTGCCCGAGCCGATGACGAATACCTTGTTGGCCGCCTTGACGAGGTCCCGGTTGACCAGGGTCTGGAATGCGCCGGCGCCGTAGACTCCGGGGAGGTCGTTGCCGGGGAAGAGTATCGACCGCTCGCGCGCGCCGGCCGCGACGATGACGGCCTTGAAGTCGACGAGGATGTAACGCTCGTAGTCGCGGTAGACGCCGGCCTTGCGGTCCTTGTAGATGCCGATCACCGGCGAATTGGCCAGCACGCGCACGTTGGGGAAGGCGCGTACCTTTGCCTCGAGGATGGTGGCGATGTCGTAGCCGCGCGTGCCGGCGTAACAGTCTTCCTCCGATCCGAAGAACTTGTGGGTCTGGAGTACGAGTTTGCCGCCCGGCGTGTCCTTGTCGTCGGCGAGTATCACGTCGAAGCCGCGTTCCGCGAGCTCGGCGGCTGCGGCTAGTCCCGATGGACCGCCGCCTATGACGAGGACCTCGGTCCTGAGCGTCTCGGTAGGCCTTGGAGCGGCCGGCTCGTCGTCGGCCAACAGCTCCGGGATCCCGTGGACGGTGCGGACCTTCATGCCCGGCTTGAGCGCGGTGATGCAGGCCTTGCGCACCAGTCCGTCGACGAGGACGTTGCACTGGGAACATTGGCCGTTTGCGCAGAAGATGCCTTGCGGAGCGTCGCCCTTGCGGTGCTCGGAGAAGCGCTTGACGCCGTTGGCGAACAAGGCAGAACTCAGTGCTTCGCCTTCGCGTCCGTTCATGGCCAGGCCGTCGAAGGAAAATGCCGCCTGCGCCTCATCCTGGGGCACGTCGATGACCGGATGGCTGGTGATTCTGTTCATGGTGTTTGTCTCCGATGCAACTTTATGGAAACACGGCAATATAGAACTGTCAATATGAAATAGTGTTTTTATTATTGAAATGCTGTAGGTTGCCCCGGCCGGGCCAGGTCAGCCATTTTCTGAATTGAGGATGGTGTTTATGAAGGTGACGAGGACGTGGAGCGCGTTCTCGTTGGCGCCGCCTTCGGGAATGATGATGTCGGCGTAGCGCTTCGTCGGTTCTATGAACTGGAAATGGCCGGGACGCACGACGTTGAGGTACTGGTCTATCACCGAATCGACGGTGCGGCCGCGTTCCTTGATGTCGCGCGACAGGCGGCGTATAAAGCGTATGTCGTCGGGCGTGTCGACGAATATCTTGAGGTCTATCAGGTCGCGCACCTTCTCGTTGGTGAACACCATGATGCCCTCGAAGATGATGAGCTTCCTCGGCGTTATCTTGATCGTATCCTCGGCGCGCCGGTGGTGGACGAAGTCGTAGGTGGGCATCTCGACTGGCTCCATGTGCTTGAGCGTGTACAGCTGCGTCCAGAGGAGGTCGTTGTCGAAAGCCTCCGGGTGGTCGAAATTGAAGGCGGTGATGTTGGAGTTGGATATGTACTCGGCTGACTTGTAGTAGTTGTCCTGGGGAATGAATACGAAATCCGATACGAGCTCGGATATCTTGCGAACTATGGTTGTCTTGCCGGAACCCGACCCGCCGCAGATGCCGATGACCTTTGCTTCGTCCATGGCGGCGAGGATAGCACGGCGGCCGCTTCCCGTAAACTGCCCGATGACCGGCCGCCTGGGACGGACTGTCGTCAGGCCTATGGCGCCTTGATGCTCCAGCGGCCGAAGCTCGCGACGTCAGCGAGCGGCTTGCGGCTCCTCGGGCCCGTCTCGGAGCCCTTCTGCGACGGAGACAGTACAGGGTCGTCCTCTGCCGATCCCTCGCCCCGTCGGGCGACGACGATCAAGGCGGCCAGCACGTAGTCGCCGGGCACGCCGAGGGCCGCCTTGGCCTTTTTGGGGTTGTAGCCCGCGATGGGATGGGCAACGAGGCCCTCGGCGCTCGCCTGTATGATCATCGCCATGGCGCAGAGGCCGGCGTCGAAGAGCGCATAGTCGCGGCCGTCCTCGAGCCTGCAGTCGTCCGAGGCGCGGATCGCTATGGCTGCGATCAGCGGCGCCTTCCTGGCCCACGCGTTGCCGTCGGACAGCGTGGCCCTGAGTGCGTCCAGAACCTCGCTGTCCGCAACGCCGCCATCGGCATCGATGCCGGCGGCGACGAGCCTCCAGGGCTGGCTGTTGAAGCACGACGGGGCCAGGGTCCCGGCCTCGAGGATGCGCATCGCCGCGCCTTCGGGAAGAGGTTCGGCCGACAGGAAGCGGTACGCCCTGCGTTCCGCTATTTCCCTGATTATTTCCATGGTTCCTCCATCGTTCATTATTGCGACAGCCGCAGCAGCGCGGCTTCTGCCTCGTCTATGTCCTCGTCGGGGGTGGAAGCGCCGGCGGTCAGCCCGACGGAGTCGAAGTTACCGAGCTCCGGGGGGATGTCCGCAGCGCTCTCGACGTGCCAGGTCGGGAGGCCGAGAGACGACGACAGCTCGGCGAGTCGGCGGGTATTGGCGGAGTTTTTTCCACCTACGACGAGCACGGCATCCACTTTGCCCAGGAATCCGGCGACAGCCGCCTGGCGTTCCCGGCTGGCGCCGCAGACGCCGCCCGCGTCGACGAGGTCGGGCCGGCGTTCCAGGAGGGCGGCGCGGATGGCGTCATACTCGTTTTCCGATATGGTCGTCTGGGCGATCAGGGCGACGGGGCGGTCGCCGGGAACCGAGCGCGCCTCGTCGGGAGATGAAACGACGATGGCGCCAGGTGCCCAGCCCGCGACGCCGAGGGTCTCGCCGTGTCCCCTGTCGCCCGCTATCACGACGAGGAATCCGCGGGCCGCGAACGAGGCGGCGGCTTTCTGGTTGGTGGCGACGCGCGGACAGGTGGCGTCGACTATCTCGGCGCCTGCCGAGCGGAGCCGGTCGAAAACCTCCGGCGCGGCCCCGTGCGAACGGATTACTACGACGGCTCCGGCCGGAGCGGACTTTCCCGATCCGTCGAGCCCGGCTTCGTCGATGCGGCGCATGCCGAGCGACTCGAGCCTGGCCGACACGCGCGGGTTGTGCACGATCTGCCCGAGCACGAATGCCTGCCGTCCGGACGCGGTCGCGCCGGCGGCGGCCTTTTGGGCGGTCGCGACCGCCAGCCTGACCCCGGGGCAGAAGCCGAGCGTCCTCGCCCTGATGACCTTCATCGTCGCGCGCCGCTATCTCCATCATCGACCTGAAGGTTATCTGCCGCTCCTCGGTGGTGGTCGCCTCGCCGGTGACGATGCTGTCGCTGACCGTCAGCAGGGTCAGCGCATGCCTCCGGTGCTTGGCGGCGATGGTATAGAGGGCGGCGGTCTCCATTTCGACTGCCAGCACGTTGTAGGCGGCCCACATCTTCCATGAATCGGGGTCGTCGCCGTAGAAGGTGTCGGAGGTCAGGATGTTGCCGACCTTCAGCCCGATGCCCTTTGCCTCGGCGGCCTTCCAGGCTTTCTGCATCAGGCCGAAATCGGCTATCGGAGCGTAGTCGAGGCCGGCGAAGCGTATTCGGTTGACGTTGGAGTCGCTGCAGGAGCCCTGCGCCATGATCACGTCGCGGACCTTGACGTCCTTCTGTATCGAGCCGCAGGTGCCTATGCGCACCAGGTTCTGTGCGCCGTACTCGCTGATGAGTTCGGTGACGTAGATGGAAATCGACGGGACACCCATGCCGGTGCCCTGTACCGAGACGCGCCTGCCTTTGTACGTGCCGGTGTAGCCGAACATGTTGCGGACAGTGTTGTAGCAGACGGGGTTCTCCAGGAATGTGTCCGCTATGAATTTGGCGCGCAAGGGGTCGCCCGGCAGGAGTACTGTCTCGGCGATGTCGCCTTTCTTGGCTGCGTTATGCGGTGTGCCCATGGTCTTTCTCCTTTTTACGTTCGTCTTTACGTTCGTCTTTACGTTCGTCGTTTCTCCATGAAATCGGTGACTTCGGCCAGCGTCGGTATTGAAGGCTGGGCGCCCAGCCGCGTCGCCGCCAGTGCGCCCGCGGCGTTGCAGAATGCCAGGTCATCGGCGCTGACGGCTCCGAACCTCAGCCTGGTAGCCAGCGCGCCGTTGAAGCTGTCGCCGGCGGCGGTCGCGTCCACGGCGCGCACGGTATACGAAGGTACCGCGAACGAGCCGCGCCCGTCCATGTACAGGCAACCCTCCTTGCCCAGGGTGACGATGACGGCCTTTGCTCCCTTCTGCAGGAGCGCCGCGGCTCCGGCTTCGATTCCCGGCAATCCCGAGAGGATGCCGAGTTCCGTCTCGTTCGGGGTGATGGCCGCGCATAGCCCGAACAGTTCGTCGGGCAGGGCGCGGGCCGGGGCAGGGTTGAGGAGGACAGGCACGCCTGCCGTATGCGCAATCCTGGCTGCTTCGATCACCGTATCAAGCGGGACCTCGAGCTGGAGGACGAGGCATGAACTCGAGCGGATAGCGTCGGCGTTGGTCCGTATCCATTCCGGCCCGAGTTCGGCGTTCGCGCCCGGATAGACGACTATGGTGTTGTCGCCCGCCGCGTCGACGTTGATCATCGCGATACCGCTCGGCGCGTCGGCGACGAGCAGTCCCGAGGCGTCGATGCCGTTGTCCTCCAGGTTGCGACTCATGCTGGCACCCGTCGGGTCGGAACCTACGGCACCCAGCATCCGCACCGGTGAGCCGAGCCTGGCGGCCGCCACGGCCTGGTTGGCGCCCTTGCCGCCGAAGGCAGTCGTGTGCGACAGCGCGGTCAACGTCTCGCCGGTGGCCGGCAACCGTTCGAGTACGCAAATCAGGTCGTAGTTGAGGCTGCCTACCACGCAGGTTGCCCCGGTGTCGTGCTCAGAACGCAAGCTTCGTCTCGCCTTTCCCCTTGCGGAGGATGCCCGCGGCGCGCTCGGAAGCGCGGGCAACGATGCCGTCGATGTCGAGGAGGACCTTGCCGTCCTTCTTGACCCAGCTTCCGGCGACCATCGAGTGGAGCACGTTGCGGGCGTCGGCGGAGTAGATGATGGCCGCGAGTGGATCGTAGACCGGCGCGGTAGACGGCCGGGAAAGGTCCCACAGCACGAAGTCCGCCGGCGCTCCCGCCTCGATACGCCCGGTGCCGAACGGCAGGGCGTCGTGGCCTCGCATCAATATTTTCCAGGTGGCCTTGAGAGCGAAGGATTCGGCGTTCCTCTCCTGGTACTTGCCGACCAGAGCGAGCAGCCTGGCTTGTTCGAGCGGCGACAGCGTGTTCGAGCTGGCCGCCCCGTCGGTGCCGATGCACAGCGGCAATTCGTCGGGGCGCCGCCAGACGCGTCCGGGGCCTTCTCCCAGCTTCATGTAGGTCTTCATGCAGACGGCCAGCCAGGTCCGCTCGCCCAGCAGTTCGCGTTCCTCGTCGAGTATCCAGTAGCCGTGGCCGATGATGAGCGGCAGTTCCATGAGGCCCGAATCGGATACCACGCGGAACGGCGTCCTTCCGTAGGCGTCCTGGCTCGCGGCGATCTGCGGCTCGGCGTCCGCAACGTGCAGGTGCGCGCCGACGCCCAGGTCCCTTGCGGCCCTGGCGCAGCGCCCCAGTTCGGCGGGACTGCAGGTGTACGGCGAGTGCGGCCCCAGCCTGAGCGACAGCCTGCCGGCCCGGCCGTTCCACTGCCGCACCAGGTCGGAAGCCC
>PGXR01000003.1 GCA_002839245.1 Spirochaetae bacterium HGW-Spirochaetae-7
CGTTGGCGATTGCGGCCTCGAGGTTCTTCATGAAGACAGGGTCCTTCCTGCGCTGCGCGGAGTCGATCGGCGCAGGCTTCCGCCGCGACGTCGAACCCTTCCCTGCCCGTCCCGACGAGCCGTATGCTGTTTTCTTGGCCATGATGAGCCTCCATTGGAATACGATACCAGTGTATGCCGGCATTCACCATATTGCATTACCAAAACGCCGTTACCAGACACTATTCCGTTGCCTGAGGGAAAACCGCGTCTTTATGGAATAGTAGACTTGTGTTAGGATTCTATTCTCGGCGAACTGCAGGAGGTGATACGAGCCGATGACCGCATCCTTGCTCGCGACAAAGTTCTTCGTTCCGCCTCCCCGCCTCAAGGCCGTCGAAAGAGCGGATCTGAGCCGGCGTCTGAGTGAAGGCCTGTTGCTGGGAGACGGATTCGCCCGGAAGCTGACGCTGGTCTCCGCTCCTCCGGGTTTCGGGAAAACCTCGCTGGTCAGCGCGTGGATTGCCGCGCTTCCCGTCGGTAGAGCCTGGCTTTCCCTGGATGAAAAGGACAACGATCCGGCCCGGTTTCTCGCTTATGTCGTATCCGCCTTCCAGAACGCGGAACCCGGTTTGGGCGCCTGGGTACTGGACGCCCTCGAGGTACCCCAACCGCCATCATTGGAAACTCTCCTCACCCGGCTGGTCAACGACCTGGCTGAGACAAGCGGAAAATTGATCCTGGTCCTGGACGACTACCACACCGTCAATTCACCTTCCGTCGACGAGATCCTCTCCTTTTTGATCGACAACCTTCCCCCGCGGATCCACATGGTTCTCGTCACGCGCGAGGACCCCGGGCTGCCCCTGGCCCGCTACCGCGCCCGCGGTCAGATGATTGAAATCCGGGCCAAGGACCTGAAGTTTCTATATGCCGAGGTCGATGACTTTTTCCGCCGCGTAATGGAGATAGACCTTGCGGAATCCGACATCGCCGCGCTGGAAGCGCGCACGGAAGGATGGGCGGCGGGACTCCAGTTCGCGGCCTTGGCGCTGCAGGGGAACAGGGATAAACACGCCGAAGCCGAATTCATCGCCTCGTTCACGGGCAGCCATCGCTTCGTTCTGGACTACCTTGTCGAGGAAGTCCTGCTCCAGCGCTCCGAGGCCGTCCAGAAATTCCTCCTGGTCACCTCCTGTCTCGGACGCTTCTGCGGGGCGTTGTGCGACGCCGTTCTAGAGTCGCCCGCGGGTACGGGCAGGGAAACCCTGGAAGCCCTCGACCGGGCCAATCTTTTCCTGGTCCCCCTCGACGGCGAACGACGCTGGTACCGCTACCACCATCTTTTTGCCGAACTTCTGGAGCAGCGCCTATTCTCCGTACCGACTCCGTCCTGCCCCGATCCTTCGCTCATCCATGCGCGGGCCAGCGCATGGTTCGAAGACAACGACTTCATCGTCGAATCCTTCCGCCATGCGGCGGCTTCGGGAGACGTGATACGCACGGAAGCGCTCATCGAAGACAGTCGTATGCCGGTCCATACACGGGAAGCGACGATGGAAGTGGTCGGCTGGCTGACCGCGCTTCCCGATGCGGTCAAGAACCAGCGCCCTTCACTCTGGGTGAAATCCGCGACGTTTTCTCTCCTTTCCGGTTTGACGACAGGAGTGGAAGAACGGCTTCAGGCCGCTGAATCAGCGCTCAGGGGCAAGGAAGACAGAGAACTCCTTCTTTTTGGACAGATATCGACGGCCCGGGCGACCCTTGCCCTCAGCCAATACCATATTGAAGACGTGAAGGTTCATGCACGACGGGCCCTGGAACTTCTTGACGATTATAGTCCAGCATTTCGTCTGGCGGCGCTCTGGGATCTGGGCATGGCGCACCATTTTGCGGGAGACCGAGCCGAGGCCCGCCGGATTCTGGAGTAAGTCTTTTCAGACAGCCGTTCCAGCGGAGCCGTCAACTTTCAAATTCTCTCGGCCCTCGGTCTGTGCGAAATACAGGAGAATGACAACCAGCTCTCCCTGGCGGCGGAAACGTTCCGCAACGTACTGCGGCTTTCCGGCGACCATCCCCAACCGAACATGTGCGTAGCCTTCCAGGGGCTGTCACGAATCCACTACGAGTGGAACGACCTGGAAAAGGCCGGAACGTATGCGGAGCAGGGCCTCGTTTTAGCACGCCAGTACGACGGCACAGTCGACCGGTACCTATCATGCGAGGTTTTCATGGCCAAGCTCGAAATGGAAAAGGGAAACCTGGAATCGGCGGGAGAGCGCCTGGCACAGGTAGAACAAATCGCGCTGGAAAACCGCTTCCTGCACCGAATTCAGGAGATCAAGACAGCACTGGCGTTACTGCAACTCCGTATGGGTCGTATCCCGGAATCCGCCGGGCTGCCGCCGCTGCTGCAAACCCGAATCCTCCTGGCGCAGGGACAGGGCGAGGCGGCCGCGGGATTGCTGGATTCCTGGACCGCAGAAGTACAAAGCCAAGAGGATCAACGGCTACGGGCGCTGGCCCTAAGCGTCATAGTCCGGGAGTCGAACGGAAACCACAAGGCGGCCCTCGACGCCCTGGAAGCCTCGCTCAAGCTCGCCCTGCCCGGTGGGTTCCTGCGCCTTTTTGTGGACGAAGGGCCGCTGATGCGCAAACTCGTCCAAGAAGCGCACGAACAAGGGATGCTCACGGAATATACGGACCGTATCCTGGCAGCGTTTACCGAGGCTTCCGCGGGAACGGTGAAGGTCGCCGAAACGGAGACGGCCCGGAGGAACCAGGCCCTCCTCAGCAACCGCGAACACGAGGTCCTGGTCCACCTTGCAACGGGATTATCCAACCAGGACGTTGCGGACAAACTCTTCATTTCCCCTTATACCGTCAAGGTTCACGTTCGCAACATCTTCGACAAGCTGGGCACGCCTAGCCGGACAGCGGCCGTATCCAAGGCCCGTTCGCTCGGCCTGCTACCCTAAGAGCACTCCTCCAGATACTCCTTCAAATACTCCCCCAATTACTACTTTCGAGGTATGTTCCGTCTCCTCTTCATGCCCTAAATTCGCGACACGGGAGGATTTACATGAAGAAGGCAACATTTTTTTCCGCGCTCGCTTTCCTTGCGCTGGCAGGAGCTTCGTCCGTGCAAGCGGAGGGGGTGACTTCCGGCAATCCAGCCTTGATCGCCGTTGAAATCGAAAACCAGACACCCTGTTTCCTTTTCGGAGGCTACCAGCTGTCTTTGGGAATGCGCTATGGGCATTTCCGTTTTCGTGCCAGCACCCAGGACAGCGGTCGGGCCGATTTCGAGGATACCGGAATTGACAGTCGGAGCAGCGTCTTCAGGCGTTCGTACGACGACGGGTCCTTCAGCGCGTCCGTGGATTATTTTCTTAACAAATGCTTATTCACCTACGTATGCCTGGGAAGCAACCGTTGGCTCGTGCAAAACAAGGACACTTTGGCGACCGATCACCTTCGTACGCTCGACGCCGGCCTGGGCCTGGGATTCCAGTTTTTCGTCTACAAAGGACTTTTTGTCCAACTCGCCGCCAGCATCAATATCAGGGATCGTCAAAGCCTGATCATCGAGGGCGAAGAGTATACCGTCCCCGGTATCGACTATAGTCCCGGCCTGCAATTGGGTTATAAATTCTAGTGTTATATTCATTTTACTTAATGCCCAGATATTTCTTTTTTGAATATTAATATTTATTTGCGTATTGCAAAGGCGGGAAGCCAAGGAAAAAGGAGGGACGACGTTGGACAAGCCCATCGACTTCAACGCCCCGGCTTTATATCGAATAGAACTCCAGGAACGCATGGGATCCGACTGGAACGAATGGTTCGACGGCTTCACGGTCGCGCATGCGGTCAACGGCGGGATCCTCATGACGGGGACGGTTGCCGACCAGGCGGCGCTCCACGGCATTATCCGAAAAGTGAGGGATCTCGGCCTGACCCTGGTTGCCGTTCAAAGAATGGGAACCCATCCGGAAGAACCGGAAATGGAGGATTAGCATGATCAATTCAAGGGCAAACGCCCGTATCACCGGCGTCCTGTTCATCCTGGGAACGGTGCCGCCGATAGTCGGAGGGCTTCTATGGGGACCGCTCGTTTCGTCCCCGGACTACTTATCCACGATGGCGGCAAACAGCGGTCAAGTCCTGAGCCTGGCGCTCTTCGACCTGCTGTTCCTGGGACTGGCCTGCGCCAGCATCGGGATCTCGCTCTACCCTGTCCTAAAACGGCATGGCGAAGCCCTTGCCCTGGGCGCGATGGGTTTCCGGCTCATCGAAGGAGCGCTCCAGATCGTGGGTGCCGTCATCCTCGTCGCCCTGCTGGCGGTCAGCCAGGAATTCGTGAAGGCCGGAAGTCCCACCGACTCGGTATTCCAGTCCGCCGGTGCGGCGATCAAGACGGTGAGGGATTGGGCGGCCAACGGTTCCGCCGTCTTTCCCTGGTGCGCCGGGGCCTTCATCTACTACACGGTCTTCTACAGAACCCGACTCATACCACGATGGCTGTCAGTCTGGGGGCTGTTGGGACTTACTTTGTTTCTCGCGTCCGCCTTTGCTGCGATGTTTGGTTTGATCGACTTATTTTCGCCGCCACAAATGATACTTAGCCTGCCCATACTGGTGCAGGAACTGGTCCTTGCCGTCTGGCTGATCGTCAAGGGGTACAAGGAATGAGGCCGCTCGTGGCGGTACTGCTCATGATGACGGGACTCGTCCTGCCGGCCTTCGCGCTGGACAGCCTGGATCAGTGGGCAACTACGATCTGGGCCCAGCCCCTGCCGACGCCAAAGGACTGGGAGGCCGTGGTCCTGACGCAGGACGGACCGGGCACGTACAAGAAGGCCTCGGCCAGAACGACGTACACATCCAACCCTGACGGTCCCTATATCCAGGACTATTCCGGGCCTGACGAAACGTCACATTCGATGTTTCTCAAGAACGGCACACTCGTATCGAGCACGGCAGTCAACATGAAGAACAAAAGAGCCAACGACGTGATGATCAGCCCTGGCCGCGGGCAGGCATCTTTCCGCGCGGAGTTGAAAGGAAAGGAGCCCACAACCAGGACCCTGCCGTTGAAACCGGGCAACATCGTCATGCCGGAATACGTGAACCTGGTCAGGCAGGCCTGGCGGAACGGTATCCGCGGAGGCTTCGTATTCAAAGGACTCGCCCCCGACGGTTCGATGGAGATCGACATGGAAACGCGTCTGATCGAAACAACCGTACCGTGGAAAGTCAGCGACAAATTCGACGTACCGGCGGACTTCAAGTCCGTGTTCCCCGATTCACAGAAGTACGTCGTTGCCGACTTCAGCCTGGCTGGAATTTTTTCACTGATGTACAAGTTTCATAACTATTCAATTTTTAGAATCGCCCCGTCGGGGCTCGAATACGTCGGCTCATTCGGGGGAGACCCGAAAAAAGCCATCTTTACGTTCACAACCGAATAGAAGGAGATTTTCATGGAAACAACAAAGAAGAAATCACGGATCCTTGGACTGGCTTTCCTTATCCAGTTCGTCACGTCGTTCACGGCCGGCGTATTCGTGCTTCCGCTGGCCACCGGAATAAAAAGCTTCGGGGCGCCGGGGGACATCGGACTGACCATGGCCACCATCGCCGGCAACGCGGGGCTGATACGGCTCAACATCATCATGGAACTCGTCACGGCGGCAGGGGTGATCTTCCTCGGGGCGACGCTGTACACGGCCGTTAGAAAACGGCACGAAGGAATGGCCTTGACGGCCTTCGGACTGTACGTTCTGGAAGGCGCCCTGATCGCATTCAAAATGCTCGTGCTCTATGCCCTCCTTGTTTTCAGCCGGCAGTTCATTGCCGCGGGAAGCCCCGCTTCGATGGAACCGATGGCCGGAATGATGAACGACATCATGTCGTACTCGTCCAAGATGCTGAATCTTGCCTTCTGCATTGGAGGGACGATCTTCTATGTGCTCCTCTTCAAGGCGCGCACTGTGGCGACGCCCTTGTCGCTGTGGGGGTTGGTCAGCGCCCAGGGTATCACCGCGGGGGTTCTGCTTGGCCTCTTCGGATCCGAGGCTCCCATCTTCCTCTTCATCCCCTACATCCCCTTCGAACTCGTGATCGCCGTCTGGATTCTCGTCAAGGGCGTGAACAAGGAAACGGTGATCTAAATGAAACGAAACACGCTGATCATAACCTTGTGCCTTTTTGCCGCAGCCCTTCAGGCCCAAGAGAATCGGGTATCGTACTCCAGGACTTTCACCAAGCTCGGCGGATCGTTCACCGTCGGTGATTCCTTTACGGCGGACAACCTCGGGTACGGCCTCACGACCATGAAATACAAATTCTTCGACCCGTTCACGCCGGGGGGACTCTACTTCGGCTTTTGTGGAACCGACATACACCATACTGTCGGCGGGGTCACCATCGACGATGTCAAACCAGTGAGCATCGGTTGGAGAAAGGAAGCCCTTGGCCCATTCGGGTTCGACTTGGGGCTCTCTCCCGTGCTGGGATCGCGGATCATCGGGGACACCATTTTCGGCAACCTCTACCTCGGCATCAAACCCATGATTGGAACCTACTTCGCCGTCAACGGGAACATTGACATCGAACTGGCCTACGAACCGGTGATAAACCTTTTCAATTTTGGCGGATCGGATGTCAGGAATGAAACGTACCACGATCTTACGCTCTACGTGGTGCTGAAAAAATTCTCCCTCATCAAGAAGCTCGGCTGGAACGCGACAGTCCCGCAAGAAGGGGCGGAGGGAAACCCATGAGGATCAAGAGGTCGGCATTCGGGGAGGCCGTGGAAGGTTATGCCGTCCCAGTCTTCAACGAACGGGAAATAAGGGCTTCGGCCGGAATATTGTTCCTGATACTGTTCACATCCTGGATGCAGATATTGTTCAGGCATGATTTCACCCCGATAAAATACGGGCTTATCGTCTTTCTATCCGATTTTATCATCAGGGTATTCGTCAATCCAGAATACTCTCCGACGCTGGTACTGGGACGCTACATCGTTCGCAGGCAAACCCCGGAATTTGTCGGGGCCGCGCAAAAATCATTCGCCTGGAAAATCGGCCTGGTCCTGTCGACGATCATGTTCCTGCATATGGTGGTCGCAAATTCGTACAGTTTCATTACTGGCATCATTTGCCTGACCTGCCTTAGTTTCCTTTTTTTTGAATCGGCGTTCGGCATATGCCTGGGATGTCTGTTCTACGGCATGTTCCACCAGGACAGGGCGCGCTATTGCCCTGGCGACACATGCGGTACAAGGATTAAAAAAGATATCCGGAAAGTATCTTGGGCGCAAACAGGTGTCGTTGTCGGTTTTATTATTTTCATGATGCTCACCGCATACTTGTTCAACGAATACTTCGGCTTGAAGCCAAGAGCATTGTGGGAAATACTGCAATCACCGAGTTGAGCGAGGTAAGGAGAAACGTGCGCTGGCAAGCACAGGTTGTCCAGCGCGCTTCACCTGAAGCGCGCATTGGTTGCAGGCCCATCACATATTCAAAAACCCTGCATGGCGATTGGTCTTTTTGCAAAACTCCCTCTTGCTGCAGGGCTCTCGATAATGGATGCAAAGGATCAATACTCAGCTACAGTGGATGTTTGCCATAAGACCGAATTGATTGTTTAGACTATCATGCAAACAAGAAAGGATACTCGAATGAAAGCGATCGTATGTACGAAATACGGACCTCCGGATGTACTTCAGCTCGGAGAAGTAGATAAACCTGGCCTCAAGGACAATGAGGTATTGGTCAAGGTATTTGCGACGACAGTATCGGTTGTCGATCGAAGAATCCGGGGGCTGCAAATTCCGGGTCCGGGCAAGCTCTTCATGCAATTGAGGTTTGGTTTTTTAAAACCGAGAACTCCAATACTGGGAAGGTATCTGGCTGGAGAAATCGACGCGGTTGGAAAAAGCGTCAGGCGATTCCGTGTCGGGGACCAGATTTATGCCCGGGCGGGACGATTTGGCGCCTACGCCGAATATATAAGCTTGCCTGAAGACGGCGTCATGACGTTGAAGCCGTCCAATGTATCGTATGCCGAAGCCGTTGCCGTTCCTTTCGGGGGATCCTGCGCATTGCATTTTCTCAAGCGAAAAGGCGATATCCGGAGCGGACAAAAAGTGCTCATCTATGGAGCGTCCGGCGCGGTAGG
The DNA here is from genome assembly GCA_002839245.1 of Spirochaetae bacterium HGW-Spirochaetae-7. Lineage (GTDB taxonomy): Bacteria > Spirochaetota > Spirochaetia > Treponematales > UBA12059 > SZUA-370. The sequence continues at coordinate 8,173 of PGXR01000003.1, forward strand.
TTCCTCTGCGGTACAGATAGCAAAGTACTTTGGCGCGACAGTTACGGGTGTATGCAGCACCGCGAACCTGGAATTGGTGAAATCCCTGGGCGCAGATACGGTACTAGATTACGTAAAAGAGGATTTCACAAAACATGACGGGCTATACGATATCGTTTTTGACGCGGTCGGCAAAATCTCCTCCAAAGCAGGCGAAAAAGTCCTCAAGCCTGGCGGAAAGTACATTTCTGTTTTTACGTCCGGAACAGCACAGATACTTGCCGAGGATTTTGTTTTGCTCGCGAAGCTTGTCGAGGCGGGGAAGATAAGGCCGGTCGTTGATAGACGCTATCCGCTGGAACGGATGGCCGAGGCCCACCGGTATGCCGACGAAGGCCATGTAAAGGGAAACGTAGTCATCGACGTGGAACATGATTGCCCCCGGCATCGCTGAGCGGAGCTTTCTATTGACAGCGCGGTATTCATGGAATATCCATTATCAATCATCCGCCTCCAGGGAGAACCATGGAACCACGACTTCGCATTCGAGACAGGCTCCGCAAGCTCCTTGCGTCGTTGACCGCGCGTCGCCTGGCTCTCGCCTTCGGACTGGTTCTCGCCGTCGGACTGGTTCTCGCGGTCGGCCTGTCGGGCTGTGCCGTCAAGGCCAAGGACCCGGTCGTGAGGTCGAGCAAGGACGGCCGCTTCGTGGTCGTCCTCCACGGCGAGGCGGAAAAGAGACTTGCCAAGCCGGTACTCGCTCTCCTCGAGGCCAACGCTGACCGGGTCAAGGCGGATCTAGGCGTCCAGGACTCGTCGACTTATACTGTTCACGTTCGCTCGGATACGCGTGAGTTCCTCTCGATCATGCAAAAGCTCACCGGGAGCAGCTTCCCGGACTGTACGGGGTACATCTCCGGAAGGCACCGCGCGGAACTCATGGTGAATCCCGAGCTGGCGCAGGACGCGTTCCATGAATACGTCCACTCGATGTCGCTCTTCCTCCAGCGCAACTGGTACAACAAGCCCAGGTGGCTTTGGGAGTCGCTCGCCATCTACGAATCCGGGGAGTTCTACGACCCCAAGGACATCTCGTACATGGCAGCCAGAGATTTCCCGTCGCTCGACGAGCTGGACAAGGAATTCGGTGATTCCAAACTCATATACACGACGGGCTTCCTGCTGCTCGAGTTCATGAAGGAAACCTGGGGAATGCCGGCCGTGCTGGATCTGGTCAGGCAGTCCGGCAACATTCCGGCGGTCTTCGGGATCTCCCGCGGGGAGTTCGAGAAGAAGTGGGCCGAATACGTGACAGAAAAGTACCTATAGGAACATCCTCCTCGATGGAGCATTCAATGGAACGATTGCGGCGCGGTCGGCAATAAACGCCGAAGCGCTCGCACACGATCCGGGAGCCGCTCTCAAGAATCCTGATCCCCGTTTCCAGGCGCTGTGGTCGGGCCGGAATTCAGGGGGAGTGTCACCATCGACGTCGATCCCTCCGCCATACCCGGGGTGGACAGGATATGGTCGGACTTCAGGATAGGCATCCATTCCCAGGGCGATCTCTGGTTGAATCCCGTGCTGTACGAGTGGCTCCCGAGCCATCGCAATGAATCATGGCGCGGCGGCATAATCGCCCGCGCCATCGCGGCTCGCGACAGGCACATGGCGCCGTAGGCCGGATCCGGACATCGCCGGTTCAGGAGTCTCGCAGTATTGATAATGCTTGTCTTCACTCCTGACAGCCCCTATAATGCCGGCCATGGTGCAGAGCCTCCGCCGGTATATTTCCGCCCGCCTCAGGAGAGCCGTTTTCTGGAGCGGCTTGCTGGCCGGCGCCGGCGTCATCGTCAGCGGTTCCTTCCTCATCAACCGCATCGTCGTCAACGCCACCGAGACCGCGTACCGGGATGTCGAAAACCGGGTAGCCATCCTCGACCACGCGCTGGCTCGCGTCGAGAGGGACAGCGCGGAGACTGGCCACCTGGCGCTCTTGAAACTTGCCGCCAAGTACCCGACGCTCGCTGACGCTAGAGACGCCGGCATTGACGGGCTTCGGAGGCAGGCAGCACAACTCTCCATCAGCGAAATATATTTCATCTCCCTCCACGGGGTCATCCTCGCGACGTCATTCGAGCCGGACCAGGACTTCGACCTGTACGCCCTTGGCACCGACTTCAGGAATTTCCTCCTCGACCTGGTCGGAAAAGGCCGATTCGCGGACCAACGCCTGAGCATGTCCACCAATACATCCCAGGTCAACAGCTACCAGTATTACGGCCCTCCCGGTGCCGACTACATCCTCGAGGTTTCGACACGCCTGGACGAATCGGTACCGAGGACCTATACCGGGCTGGCGCTCGACGAGCTGCTGAAGCTGCTGCTGAACAACGACGGAGAATCGACGGGCGCTTTGGTTCACGTTTCCGACTTCATCTGGGGCAAGAACCAACCCTTCCGTTCGTTCATCACCCAGAAACCTGTCGATGAGCATGTCTCCGCGTTGATAGCCCGGGCAGCGAAGGACGGAACCGCTTACAGCAACGCCGGAATGAGACAGACCATCGTCCGTTCGCTGTCGCTTTCCGAGCGCGACTTCGACTATTCTGACAAGTATACCTTCATGGTGCTGGTAGCCGACCGCACGCCAGTCCTCGTGTTTACCCTGGTCTCGGCGGCCGTGTCGTTCGTCCTTATAGCGATGGCGATCGCGGGTTCCTATTACCTTGCCAGGGGGTCGTTCGACAGGCATGTCACCTCGAGGATCGAAGCACTCGAGACGGCAATGTCCAGGATCGGTTCAGGCGATGCAGGAGTCATGCTCGATGACGGATGTGGCGACGAGATAGCGGGAATTGGGCGGTGCGCAGAGGCCATGGTCACGCAGATCCGCGAACGCAACGCGGAGCTTTCAGCGCTCGCGCGCAAGCTCGAGGAGGAGGCCAATGAAGGCGCGCGCAGGGAGATTTTCCTCACTGAAGCGCTCGATGCCAACCAGGCGCTCGTCCACGAGATAGATCACCGCGTCAAGAACAACCTGCAGATCGCCATCAGCCTTGCCTCGATGCAATCAGAGACCTCTAGATCGGATGAAACGCGGATGGCGCTCGACAGGATGAGGATGAGGCTGGCCGTCATGGCGATGGTGCAGGACCAGGCGCTCAGGTCCCCGGACAGCCCCATCGTCGACATGACCCAGTTCCTTCAGGACGTGGCCGCGAACGTGGCTGCCAGCCATCAGGAAACCTGCCAGCGGATAGAGCGAAGGGTAAGCTCGGCAGATTGCCCTTTCGCGCCAGACAGGGCGGTAGCACTCGGGCTGGCCGCCGCCGAGCTGATCGACAACGCGTATCGTCACGCATTCGCGTCGGTCGACTCGGGCGTGCTGACCATAACGCTGGATGACGACGGCTGCGCGGGCAGTTTCAGGCTCGTCGTAGAGGACGACGGAGAGGGTGAGCCCAAGCCAGGCGGCGTCGGACTGGAAATCGTCGAGGCCCTTGCCTCCCAGCTTGGAGGATCGGTATCGTGGACGACGAGTGCCGGTACCAGGGTGGAGCTCAGTGGCGGGCCCGGGGCCTGAAGGGCGACCCGGGCCGTGCTAGAGCCGGCGCTTGAGGTCTATGGCATCCGCCGGGCACACCTCGTGGCAGCAGTAGCAGCGCAGGCACTTCGAATAATCGATGGCTACGTATTTTCCGCCCCCGCGCTCCGCTTCGATCTTCAGAGCCGCGGCGGGACAAATCTTGACGCAGGCCCCGCACAGCACGCAACGTTCTCGCGAGAAGAACGGGCGCGGAACGGCAAGGTTCCGGATCGCCCTGCCGAACGGCCCTTTCTCCACCAGCAGTTCGGAATGCACTATCCTGATCAGCTTGAAGCCTGCCACCCTCGCGGCCTCGAGCGACAGGCCCGCGACCTCGATGGCCTTTGGATCGAAACCGTATGCGCTGCCCCTGGAAGCCGCTCGCAGGTATGGAATGTCCATCGGGTCGTAACCGACCAGCGTCGACGCTACCCAGTCGAGCGCGAAAGCGTTGCGCGCCGCCAACACGAGTCCAAGCTTCCTGGCCGTACCGTTGAGCGGTCCCGGCCCTTCCATCGCGACGATGGCATCCATGATCGAGTAGCACGGCTTGACCGCGAGCACGAGGTCGGCGAGCATCGTCCCGAATTGGGCCTTGCCGGGGAAGCGCATATGGAAGGCGCTCTTCTGGAGTCCGACGATCGCCCCGAAAAGGTTCTTCACCGCGCCGGTAAAATACATGAAGTTGTGGGTCTTGAGCCTGCATAGGCTGACGACGCAATCCACATCGGTGACGATGTGGGCCAGGCTGAAACGCTTGACGAGGCTGCCGTCGGGGACGGCTACCTCGACCGGATCGCCGAAGGCTACCCATTCTGCGCCCTCCTCGAGGGCGGCGGCCTTGAGGCCGCTGAGCATGCCGACCAAGTCTCCGGACTGGACGGCAGGCGAATCCCCGACCAGTATCCGCGAGGCGCCTCCGGCCCTCAGCGTCTTGATGGCCGCCCGCAGGAATTCTGGCTCCGAGGCCGCCAGCTTGCTCGAACCGGTCGTACCCAGCATGTTGGGTTTGAGGAGGACGACCTTTCCGGCCACGTCCAGCCCGCCGGCCTCTTTGACGGCTTCGGCGACAGCCCGCTCGACGGACTTTTTTTCATAGTCCGCGCAACGGACGATCGATACTGTTTCAGACATCATGGACTCCCCGTGGTGGATTTACTGCGTTACTCGACGATCGTCGTCCAGCCATAGGAATCGGGAAGACGGCCTGTCTGGATGCCGTCCAGGGCATCGTACAGCCTTGTGGTGACCGGACCCACCTCGCCCCCGCCGAAGACGTAATTCGTTTCACCCAGGGTCATCGATCCTATCGGGGAAATGACCGCCGCCGTACCGGTGCAGAACGCCTCGTCCGCAGGCCCCTGCGAGGCGAACTCGCCAAGCCCCAGCACTCGGTCCAGCCTGAGCGGCTCGAACACGACGTCGATCCCCATCGACTCCCTGGCTATCCTCATCACCGAGTCCCTCGTGATGCCCTTGAGGATCGACGGCGAATCGGCGACGTAGAGCTTGCCGCCCTTGACCATGGCGAAGTTGGCCGAGCCGACCTCCTCGACATATTCGCCGCCGTGGTCGAGGAACAGCGTATCGGCGAAGCCTGCGGCCTTGGCCTTTTTCGCAGGCTGGAAGCATGGCGCGTAGTTGCCCGCGGCCTTGACCCAGCCGGTGCCCCGCGCCGCGGCGCGCTGGTACGCGACCTCGGCCTTGACGCCGATGCAGGCCAGGCCCTTGAAATAGGCGCCGACCGGCTGGACGTAGACGACGAAGAGCGTCGTGTCCGAGGGGACGGGCGCCAGCGTCATGCCGACACCGGACAGAAGCGGCCTGATGTACAGCGAGCCCTTGCCGAGAGGCGGTATGTATTCCTTGTTCGCCTTGACGACGTCCATGACCGTCTCCAGGAACAGCTCCTCAGGCGGCACGGCGAGCATGAATCGCTCCGCACCGGATGCCATCCGCCGCGCGTTGTCCCTGGCACGGAACAGCCGTACCTTGCCGTCGACGCCGCGCCGCGCCTTCATGCCCTCGAACAACGATTGGCCGTAATTGAGCGCACAGGCCTGGGCCGGCATCCGAAGTACACCCGAGCGGACGACGACGGGAGTCTCAAAAAGCCCGTCGACGCCGGCTATGCTGCCGCCCATGAAAGGCGTAACCGTCATGGAAAAGCCAATCTTCTCCCAGTCAAGTGACTGAAGCGGCGTCGGCTCGAGGGAGCCCTGAATCACCATAGCCTCGAATCTTGAAACGTCCTGTCGCTTCTCGTTACCCATCATCGCCTCGTTTCTTTGAAGTGTATCGCCGCATAGTAACGAAATCGAGTAAAAGGCTCAAGGGATGGCACTAGGAAGTTTGCCGTATTGAGGACTAGAATCAGGCCCATCATGAGCAAACACTACAACTGGGCCATCCTGGGATGCGGCAACATAGCCGGGAAATTCGCCGCCGACCTCGCGTTGCTTCCCAATGCACGACTGTATGCCGCGGCATCCCGATCCATTGAAAAGGCGACGATGTTCGCATCGACCCATCGCTTCGAGAAAGCGTATGGCAGCTACGAGGAAATGGTCAGCGATCCCGCGGTCGACGTGGTGTACATCGCGACGCCCCATTCGCAGCACCGCGATCATGCCCTCCTGTGCCTCGGCCACCGGAAGGCCGTCCTCTGCGAGAAGGCGTTCGCGATAAACTCGCGCGAAGTCGGGGAGATGCTGGCTACCGCCCGTGCCAACGATTGCTTCCTCATGGAAGCCTTCTGGACCAGGTTCCAGCCAAGTTTCATGAAAGCCCTCGAGATAATCCGATCCGGAGAACTGGGGGCCTTGAAAATGATGCGATCCGATTTTGCGTTCAAGGGCGAATATAAGCCCGAAAAGAGATTGTTCAACGTCCAGCTTGGCGGCGGCTCCCTGCTGGATATCGGTATTTACCCGATCTTCATGTCGCTCATGGCGTTCGGCATACCTTCGGAGATACAGACGATGGCTTCGTTCTGCCCGACTGGAGCCGAAGAGACCATATTGATGTCGTTCCGCTATCCGGGCGGGCAGATGGCATCGCTGGCATCCAGCGTCGCGTCATTCTCCCCTACCCAGGCCGAGTTCTGGTTTGAAAACGGATTTATGCGGTTGAACCGGCAGTTCAACGCTCCGACTTCCATCACCATGGCGTATAAAAAAGAAGCGGAAAGGACAATCACCTTCGATAAGGGCCTCGGATCGGGCTATGAACTGGAAGCCGCCCACGTGATGGCCTGCCTTGATGCGGGAAAAATAGAAAGCGAACTAATGCCGCTTTCTATTTCAAGCGACCTGATGGAGATCCTGGATATGGTTCGGGATGATGCGGGCATACGGTTCCCGGGGCACGACGTCTGAAGGCGAGCTGTTCTTCAAGAAACTGCGCCTCAAGATAGGCCTCGATGTCGACGTGGACGACAACCTGGTGGGCAAGTTCAACCACTTCATGGGCTACATCAACTATGACGGCTTTACCCTGCGCGTCCAGAAATCGGAGTTGCGCGGTACGGCCGTCTGGACAGGGGCCGGCTACACCTCGTACCGCCTGTCAGCCGGACATGGACTTCCACATATACTCGGCCCTCTTTGGCCTGGACACGCTGACCGAGGCCTTTGCGAGGTGCGGCACCTTTGCCCGGATGCAGGGCCTTGCCGTCTGGATGGCCACCCAGGACCGGGCCGGCGTCGGGCTTTCATCCATCAGCGACGAAGCCAGAGGCTGGATAGAAGACGCCAATCCGGGCACGACGCTGTGGAGCGCGACCCAGATAGCCATGCTCGTCGACTACAACCTGATCCTGGGCATGCAGTGGGTCGGCGCCTCGCCATCGTTCTACCTGTTCCACTACGGCCCCATACTCAAGGCCACCGTCTCGTGGTGAGGCCCGACCGTCCGCGGCGGTTTTCGCGGGAGATTGAAGCTGCGAATCAGTGTGATATTGGCCGCAATCAGCGGTATCGGCAGATGTAGGCGACGTCGGTCTTGGCCTCGACGTCGAACGAAGCCTTGGGCGCAACGACGAAGCCTTCGCCGGCCACGAACCACTCCCAGTCGGCTCCCGGGAGCCTCACCTTCATCGTTCCAGCGATCAGGGTCATCCGTTCCTCGGAAGCGGTCGAAAACGTGTAGGCACCCGGCTCGATGACGCCGACGGTCGTCGGCCCTTCCGGCTCGGCCACGGCCAGGCTCTGGACCTTGCCATCGAAATACGAATTGTGCTTCATGTTTTTACTCCTCGCGGGATTGCGGGCTCGCCGGCTCGCCGGCCGATTGCCGATTGCCGATGGATTCCCCAAGAACGATTGCACGACCTCCCCGATCCGTCAAGCAAGTATGGCACTGCGTGGAAACAGGAAACGAGGCGCGCGCTCCCCCGCAGGAAAGCGCGCGCCCCGTAGTATAAGACTGGCTGGAACTCTAGAACGCGGGCTCTGTCACCGTGGCCTGATCAAGTGCGACGTTGGTCTGGGCAAGGATCCTGCCGTTCATCGTGGCTCCGGTATTCATGGTGACCGCGGTCTTGCTGAGGATGATGCCCTCGAAGTGGGAAGTGGTGCCAAGAGTCACTTCTCCAGCCACCTGCCAGAAGATGTTGCTGGCCTGGGCTCCGCCCGACAGGGTGATGCGTGTCGCACTGCTGGAGCTCAGGTTGCCGTCAATCTGGAGTATCCAGACATCGTTGGCATCGCCGGAGATCGCCACGTCGGAAGCCATGGTCACCGAGTTCGTCCATTTATAGAGTCCGGGAACAAGGGTCAGGCCACCGATGGCGCCGGTGCCCAGTTCAAGGTAATCGGGTAGAATGCGGCCCGCGGCATCGGTGTAGGCAAGCTCCATGTCCGATATGGCGGTGGTCATGTAGGTCGGGGTGGGCGGCGTCATGTCTGCCGCGTACAGGAAACCGGTCACCTGGGGCGAAGTCGCGTAGCCAGTGGCGTCGGTCTGGGAGAATCCGGTCATGTATGATTCGGCAGCCGGGCTCAGGCCCACATCGCCGGTGATGTCCGAGGAGGGGACGGTCGAGATTGCCGACTTGGCGAGTATCGCATAGTTGCCGGCGGTTCCGAGGCTGACCGGCGCCGGTCCTGCAGCGTTCAAGGCGGTGGTAAAGGTCCACACCTTATTTTGGGCCAGGGAGTTGCCGGCGAGGTCCAGAGTCCCGGTCTTTACCGTGGCGGTATACAAGGTATCGGCAGCAAGATTCGCGGACGGGGCGAATATCGCGCGCTTGTTCGGCTTGTCGTACGTGACGCTGCCAACCACGGCTTCAGTGGGGGAAAAAACCGTGAAGTTGTCCGCGACGATGGTCGACGAGTCCATGGATTCGTCAAAAGTCGCGGAAATCGTCTTGTTGATGGCGACGCCGGTGGCATTGTCGGCGGCTATGGTGGAGACTACCGTGGGATTTGAGGAATCCAGTTCAAGATCGGGATTGGCCGGCTGCGAGCAGGCGAGGAATATTGCTGAAATACCCAGTACCGTGGCGAGCAGGCCTAGCGAGCGAAAACTGCGTGTCTTTTTCATGTCATGTCCTTCTTTCGTGTGTGTGCCAAAGCGCCGGGAGCGCAGGCACTTGAAACCGATATGCCCGGCGCATATGTCGTCGCTCATATCTACCCATATATTATATACTATATAGCTATATGTCAAGTACTATTTATTTATTTATAATTTATTTTTTAATGTATATTTCATTCAATTATAATATCACGACGGGTTTTGGTGGATGATGTCCTCTGGAGGCGGATAATTTGCGCGCGCCCGACATGACCGGCAAGCAAGGGGAATCAAGCCATATCGCACGGCGATCGCCAGCCCTCTTGCCTCTCGCCTTGGTTCTATTTACCCTTGGCCGATGGAGAACCTGTACATCGGCACCTGCAGCTGGAAATACCCCTCGTGGGAAGGTCTCGTGTATTCAAGCAGGGAACCTGACAATTACCTTGCCGAATATGCCCGGAGATACCGGAGCGTGGAGGTCGACCAATGGTTCTGGTCCCTGGGCAGGAGCGGGGCCGCGCTGCCGCGCAAGGAAACGGTCGCCGAGTATGATTCGTCGACGCCCGGAGATTTCAGGTTCACGGTAAAATGCCCTGATGCGCTGACACTTACCCACCACCGCGGCAGGAAGGGCGAGACCCTGGAGTCCAATACCCGGTTCCTCGACGAAGGATTCTTCATGCACTTCCTCGAGAGCCTCGCGACGCTTGTTCCCAAGGTCGGCTTGTTCATTTTCCAGTTCGAGTACCTGAACAAGGAAAAGATGGCGTCCAGGGCCGTCTTCGTCGACCGGCTCGGGCAATTCCTCGAACGCCTGCCTGCCGATATTCCGTACGCCGTAGAGATACGCAACCCCAGGTGGATGGACGCCGCCTGGTTCGACATGCTCCGGGACCATGGAACCGCCCCCGTCCTCCTCCAGGGCTACTGGATGGACGACATCGCCAGAACCATGGACGTCAACCTCGATCGTCTCGGTGACACGCTCTGCATCCGCCTTCACGGGGAGGATCGCGAGGGTATGGAGGAAAGGACAGGGGCGGACTGGAGCCGGATCGTCCGCCCCAAGGACGAGGAACTACAGCGCATCTCGCAGTCGCTGAAGCGAACCTTCGGCAAAGGCAAGACGGTGTACGTGAACATCAACAACCACTACGAAGGATCTGCGCCAAGGACGATAGAACGGATTACCCTTCTGTTGCAGTAAGCAGGCTCAGCCCTTTTTCCATTGATGGACACCGCCGGCCGGACAGTTCTTCGGATCGGGATCCGAGTCCAGTTCAACCTTGGTGGAGCACTTCTTGCACGCGTAGGCTTTGGTTCCGGCCTGGCCGAGCAGGTTCCACGTATGGTATGCGCCTTCCGGGCAACCGAAGGCCGCTGGCTCCCCAAAGGTGCTGACCAGGATGCGGCACCTGGAGCATAGATGGAGCTTGGGACCCGTTTCGGCGATGTAGGTATAATCGTGCATGCCGCCGGCCGGACAACCCTTGCCGTCCGGATTTCCGGTGCCTTGCACGACGGCCTTGCATTTCTTGCACAGGAACATCTTCATGTGAACCTCCAATTATTTCAGAAATCGAATCAAAGCCGGAAGTTCATTCCGGCGCTCACTGGTTGGGCGATCATGGCCAGCAAGACCGCGAGCATCAAGGCTATACAACTCTTCCTCATGAAACATCTCCGGAGCCCGGCCAAGGCGGCAGATTCACGGGAAACATATCCGGGGTAAGTGAGATTATAGCATACAATCTGCCGGAACCCCCACGGCAGGCGATACGAAGCCAGGTACCCATCTTGCCATAGTCGATCTGGACCTCGCCGCCGGGTTCGCTCTCGACACGCTGCACAGGCATGATCGCGGCCACGGAGAGTCCGCGATCCCTGACGAAGCGCTTGAAGCTCGTATAGCTCGTCTTGCCCGCCAGCCCGTGCCGGTCGCGAACGCCTATCCATGCGGTTTTGGGCTTCATGCCCTGGATCTTCTTGTCTCGATCTCCAGCGATGAGACAGCGTATCTCATCCACGAAGGGAGCCAGAAAATCTCGAGACGGTCGTGCCTTCAGGTTCGGCAAAAAAAGCGCTTCCAGCCGCCCGGGTGCCTCGGCATAGGTGGCTTCGATCGGGATCCCGGCTTCCCTGATTGCCTTGACGTAACGGTCTACTGTCTTACGGTCGAACTGGACTTCTAGTCTGAAACGGAATCTGTCAACGTGGTGGAATAGGCGGTGCATTGTACCGATGGGCGCCTTGAAAATCATGGTTCGAAGAGGATCCTGATTGAACCCAGAGGAGATGTACCTCTATCCTTGACAGAATGTTACGATAGCGTTACAATCATGCCATGAAGGTCGGCGAAATCATCAGGGAAATCGAAAATGCCGGTTGGGTCCATGCCCGTACCAGGGGTAGCCATCGTCAGTTCACTCACCCGAAGAAGCCGGGAGTCGTGACTGTCGCAGGGCATCCCTCCGATGATATCGACCGGGGTACACTGAACAGTATTCTGAAACAAGCTGGCCTCAAGGAGTAAGGGATGGAATACCTCATCATCATTGAAAAAACCGCAACCGGGTATTCAGGCTATGCCCCTGACCTTCCTGGCTGCGTTGCTACCGGCTTTACTACAGACGAGGTCCGCAGCCTCATGCGTGAAGGCATACAGTTCCACATCGAGGGCCTGCGTCTTGGTGGATTTACCGTGCCTCCCCCCAGTTCCGAAGCAGTGTTTTTTTCCGTCTCGGATACTGGCGAGATCCAAGGCGAGGTTGTTGCGGAAACGTTGTACGACATCAAGAGCTTTGCCGCCAGAGCCGGCGTCTCTCCGTCAACGGTCCGGGTATATGCCCATCGCTACCATATCGGCCGCAAGATGGGCCGGGGCTGGGTTTTTACCGAAAAGGACCTTTCCCGGGTACCGGCCTGGGCTTGATGAACCCCGTGGATCCGTCCCGCGGGGTTCGGTTATTAAACGGATCACCGCGATGACGGCCATCTTTCCCCCGCAGTTCGGGCAGAGGATAGGGTCCACCTCGTAGACCTTCGCGGGAAGCCGGGCCCATGCCTTCTTGCGCGCAGCGGCGCCTACCTCGACCCCCTGACCCGCCTTGTTCGGCCGTGACATCGCCATCCGAACCTTTCCCAATCCCCAGGGGCCAAGCCGACGCGCGGGACGCCGAGGCCGAGCCTTCCGGCCAACCGCATGCTTAGGAACTCGTTGGCGACGATATCAGGGAACCCGGCCGAGGACGGCTTGAGGATATGCGTGGTCGGGGATCCGCCGAGCGGCCGTAGCCAACGGCCGTCCCGCTGGAATAGCGGCAGCTTATCCTGGGCACCTGCCAGGGATAGCCTAGCGGCTCCGTACGGGGCCAGGAGCGGGCGTCGCTCCGATTCTAGTATCAGGGCCGATAATTCGTCGTTTGTTAGTTCTTGGTATCCGCACGCGCCGAGTTACCCTGGGGCTGTTCCCAATCCGTCGACATCGTAATCGTCGCGCTCTATGGATACGGTGCCGGCGCACTCGCCGCCGAGAGCGTCGAGTAGCCTAAGCGTAGAAGCCGCGGAGACGTGAAGATAGTCCGCGATCCGTCGCCTCAGGTCGCCGTCGGGAAGTAGCCCCGAGAAGAAAGGTACGGCCTCGGCCTGCGAATACTCGCCGTCCCTGAGGGGAAGCGAAATTGACAGCGGAGCGGCTCGCTCGCTGGCGAGATACTCGCGGTCGTAGCTAAATACGACTCCTCGATCCGGCGTCGATTCCAGGATGGCGACTCGGCGCCCGAATTGCCTTACGATCAGCCTCAAAGGTGTTCTCCCCGTATACTGGCCTCGATATCGACGCCGAGCGCGCTAAGTACCGACAGAGCTTTGCCTAGCTCTATCGTCGCCTTCCCGTTCTCGAGATCGGAGATAAACCTCGTTCCAGTGCCGCACAAATCAGCTACCCGCGCCTGGGAATAGCCTAGCGCCTTCCTTCGAGCGCGGACTACTTTCCCGATATCGTGCGTCTCTCGTATCGTATAAGCCATACTTGAAGTATGCTATTCCCGAACGGTAATAGCAAGCGCTTTTTACTGTATTATTACCGTTCGGGAGTATTCGATTCTTATTAGGTTACATATTACCGTTCGGGAATAATATTTGCAATCAAGCTTTATCCGCGCTTATCGAAACTGTGATCGAGATGGTGCATAAGCCCATCGCCGCGAGGTCGCCCTTCGATATGCCTACTGATCTTCGCCCCTTCTGCGCGAGAACGATAGCCGCATACGCTGTCACGTCGACGCAGTCGTCGTGCTTTCCCGAGGGGAATGCGATGAGTTCTCTCTCGAAGGTCTCGAGCCAGGGAGCGGTGGCCGGGTACTAGACTGAGCCGGTCTCATACCGAGCACTCAGGGGTAATGCCCGGCTGTACTTATCCTGATCGGCCTAACACGGTAGGACGGGACGACCGCGGCGTTTGAGTTCCTGGATTATGCTTAGCCCGAAGGTCTCATTCTCCACCGCCTGGAACTTCGGTCGCCACTTCACCCATAGGCTGTCCATGATCTGCATATGTTTTACCGTCTCAGCGCGCTCGCGGAACAGGTCGATGAGGATGAGGTCGGAATCAGGGCTGGCCGGGCCGACGGCACGTCGGATTCCCTCAAGCGATTCTAGTGGATATCGCTCGGGCCACAAGGGATCACCTTCAGGCCTACCGAGGATATCGCCCTCCTCGGCCAAGGCTGGCAAGTTAACCACTTCCCATGCTTCGCCTCCAGTTTTCATCTCCTTTAGCAACCGGGCAACCGAGATTCGAACTTCGGGACCCCGCGCGTCTACTGACGCGACGCGTCTACTGACGCGATGCGTCTACTGACGCGATTTGCCAGACTAGTCGCCATGATACATTCGGGAAGATTTCTAGGTCGAGCAACCGAGATTCGCCCTCCACTCGTCGCCATCCTGGCGTTGGGAGGGGGGATACCCCCCGATAGCTCGGCAAGACCCGAACTATCTCCCCCTGCGTTGCTACGAGTCTCGCAGCGCATGGGCCGCCTCGCTCGCTTCCGCGGCCATACGTCGCTTCGCACCGTTCGAGCATAGGGAATGGTATTGGAATGCGCGCTGGAAGCGCGCTGTCGTCCCTGGCCGCTCATCCTCCCGTTGGTCGGCGCTCGCTCGGAAGCGCGTCTATCGCCGCGCTCGCGAGTAGAAGTTGTTTATGCGCTGCCGGTCGGCAGCGACGCTATGAATCTCGCTTGCCCTTATGAAAAAAGTGAGGCCGCCAGAAGGCGACCTCACTTTATTTCGGGCAACCGAGATTCGCCCTCCAGTTCTCGACATCGTGTCTCGGACCTCCGGGCCGCCTACGGCTCCTCTCGGCGCTTCCTACGCCTCGTCCTCGCCAGCTCGGACCGGAGCCTCCGGTTCGAATCTCGGTTGCCCTTATAAAAATAAAGAGGCCGTCCAAAAGGACGGCCTCTTTATTTTCGGGCAACCGAGATTCGAACCCGGGACCCCCGCGTCTACTGACGCGATCCCCCAGACTAGTCGCCATGATACATTCAGGAAGATTTTTTGGTCGGGCAACCGAGATTCGAACCCGGGACCCCTAGTCCCCCAGACTAGTACGCTAACCAACTGCGCTATTGCCCGACCAAAAAATCTAGTATTGATGTCATGGCGCGCTAACCAACTGCGCTATTGCCCATTGCACGTTTCCGTACATTTTTATGATAGCACGCTGGCAGAAGGCGTGTCAACGAAACGGCTCGAAACAGGATGCCGGATCGAGGTCAGGGCGGATCCCGGGACGGGTCATGCAGAAGTCGTAACGGATGGGGTCGTCCGGGCGGATGGCGCGGAACGCGGCGCCGGCTTCGCGGGCTGCCTTGAGGTCGGTGCTCCTCCTGGAGATCAAGCCGAGGCGTCGGCAAGCGGCCGCCATATGGGTATCCAGAGGAACAACAAGGCGGGCCGGGTCGGCGTTCCGCCAGGGGCCGGGGTCGACGGCGTCCCGTCGCACCATCCAGCGAAGGTACAAAAAGACGCGTTTTGCTGCAGAACCACGAGCGGGGTCAGGAAACAGGTTAGACCGCCAGGGAGGGGACCGTCCGCTGCTGGTTGAATCTCCGGCGGCGTCCCGGGCCGCGGCGAGCATTCGGACGAACCTGGACGCGGCTGGTGCATAGTCGGGCTCCGCCTGGTCATCGCCCGACAGGAAGGCGCGCTCCAGGGTGCCGCAAGTTGCACGGACCGACCGTATGGCGCAAAGGAAGGCAACGAGGTCGACTTCGTCGAAAAAGCGGTACCGGAAGCCGGCCACGGCTTGCGCAACATCGCCCGCATCCATGGAGGCCAGAGTATCCGCCGGATGCTTTCCAAAGGGAACGAGCAAAGAACCGGCAGCGTCCATGATCGCCCTGGCGTTGCCCAGGGCCAGGGCTGCCGCTACGATGCCTGCTACCTCGATGTCGGCGGCGTCTTCGTAGCGTCTGACTACGACAAGAGGATCCGGCTCGAGCCAGCGGGGATCGTTGAACCGCTTATACAGCGATTCAAGGAGTGCATGCAAGTCGCCGCACGGGGCGTCGGGCTGGAGGATCAGGGTATGGCCACGCCGAGCTGAGCCAGGACGTTGCGGCGCTCGACGATGTCGGCGCGGTCGGGCGCCAACGATATGGCCTGCTTCAAATAGAAGCGTGCTCGCTGGTAATCAGCTTTCTTTACATAGATGTCGGACATCGCGGCCAGCGCTTCGACGTTCATGCCGTTCTCCACGAGAGCCGTGCGGAGCGACGACAGGACGGCTTCTTCGCCGGTCTGGAGCCGGGACTGGAGCCAGTACAGCATCGACCGGTATGCGGGCGAGCCCTTGCCGGACAGGAGCTTGGCCACCAAATCCGAAGCGGCAGCCTTCTCCCCGCGCTCCAGAAGCGAGGTAGCCCAGGCTAGCGCAGCGGGTTCGGAAGCGGGGTCACCGGCTCGCCATGCTTGCGCCAGCCTGGAGGCGTCTGCGAGCCTTCCTGCACCGCGATAGGCCTTGTACAGCGATTCGAAGTCGGCGAACGTCTTGCCGCTTGCCTGGATCGCGTCGGCTACGACCGCAGCGGAGCCAAAATCGCCGTTCGCCAGGTCGGCTGCCAGGATTACCTTGAGCGCCCTGGTCGACGATGGATCGGCGGCAAGCGCCTTGCGGGCGAAGCCGACCGCCTGAGCCTTCTCGTCGGCGGTACCGCCCCAGAATACCTCCGCGGCGTAGAGGGTCATCTCAGCATCGTCGGGATACCGTTCGAGTCCGACGCGCAGCGCCGCCGCCGCCGCGCTCCGGTCCTTTGCGCTCTCCATGGCGATGCGTGCCCGCAGGAGTATGTATAGGCGATCGGTCGGATTTATGCTGGCGTACGCATCGAGGAGAGGGGCAGCCTGGCGATACTCGCCACGCTCCACGAGGAGGTGGGCGCGCATCAGGGCGAATCGTGAATCCAGCGGGTCGTCGAGAAGTACCATGGTTATCAGGGGCAGGGCTTCCGCCCACTTTCCAGCGGCGTAAAGGGCCTGCGCGCGTATCCTGCGGCTCGCGGCCGAATCGGCCAGCGGAGATGCCAGCACAGCTATCGCCGCGAGCGCTTCCTGCCCCCGCCCCATCTCGACGAGCATGCGGGCCCTGCCGAGCGTCGCGGGATAACAGTCCGCCGCGGCCGACTCGGCGCGTCCATAGGCGGAAAGCGCTCCTGCCAGGTCTCCCGACCGCTCGAGGGCGATGCCCCGGGCTACGTCGGCAGCCGCAGACGTCATTCCGAAGCGGTTGAACCGCTCTATCGAGGACAGGGTGGCGCCGGTCGCCGCGGCGGTTTTCAACCTGAATATTGAGAGCGCCGGAAAAAGTTCCATCAAGGGTCCGGAGTCGGGCCCGGGAACCGCGGATTTTCCGTTGCGGGCATCGATGAACGAGCGGACGAGCGGTGAATCGGGGGGTGCGATGGAACTCGGCGGCAGGTCTCCGGCAAGCTCCGGATAGACGAGCCTTGCCATCTCGTAGGCCAGCCAGCCGTAGGTCTTGGCGTCCGAAGCCGACAGGTGCGTCGCCTCCCTGGATAGCTCCACCGCGCGTTCGAGCGACGATGGACTCCCAAGGATGATGAGCGCTTCGATGCCGTTCCGCTCCGCCTGGACCGCGGCAGGCTCTCCTCCGGAAGAAAGCGATGTACCCGTCCTTGGGGGCGGCGTACCGACGCAGGATGAAAACAGAACGGTCGCGGATAGAGCGGCTGCCCAGGCGAGGACGGCGAAAGCCCCGGCCGCGACTCTTCGAATCATTGCTTGCCGCCCGGTACATCGAGCCTGTCTTCCGGCGAGGGCTTCAGGAGAATGCGACGGAAACCCCATACGATGAGCAGAAGGAGCCCGGCCGCTATGAACAGCGCGGGCCACCATCGCGAGATGAAGGTCTTGAAGCGCATCGAACTGAACCCGAACGAAAAAACGGAAAAAAAGATTCCTAGAAAGATGAAAGCGGATGACAGCACTATCGAATTGGGACGAATCCGCCTGTGCTTTAGCTTTGCCGAGGGAATGACGCAGATCCCGACGGCTATGGCATACAGCGGCCAGTAATCGGCGACGCTGATGGCAAATACGACGGCGATGAACCGGATAAGCGCAGCACAGAAGATGAACAGTCCCATGAAGACCGTCTTGGCCTTCCAGCCCGAAACGACGGCAAAATACGAGAACAAGACCCCTAGAATCATGACGACAAGGGGCCAAAGCGCGAGCGAAGCCCGCACGTGTCCGGTCGTGATGACCAGCAATCCAACGCCGAGTATCATGGACACCGCGGCCAGCGAGAAAAGCAGATGAAATACCGTGGTGCTACGCCGATCCATGGAGTCCCCCTACGGTATAGTGTATCGACAAACGGGATTCCTTGCCAACGGCAAAGCGAGCATGCTATAGTCCGGCATGATGCGCTTAACGAGGGTCACCTTGCCGATCGTGCTGTGCTGGGCGATTCTCGCATGTTCGTCCCCCAGGGACTACCTGATCAAGGCGCCTGGCGCCGATACCGGCCAGCTCGCGGACCTGTTCGGGCTTCTCGACTCTGGCAAGCTGGCCGCCGACGAGCGGTACGCGGTGATACAGAAAATTGCTTCGTCCTTGTCGAACGCCGAGGACTACCCGAGGCTGGTCGACTTCCTCTCAGAAGTGGTGGCGAAGGATCAGAGCGGCCCCTACAACGCTCGGCATATCCTGAGCATCGCCTGGGCGTATTCCATGCAGGGCGCCGACGAGGTCGCCGCCCTCTACTACGACCGTATCATCAAGAACTATCCCGATCTTACGGTCAACGGCGAATCGATCCATCTGGCATGCCTGCGCAAACTTATAGCCCTGACGGCCGACCCGGCCAAGCGGATAGAATTCAGGCGCGAGTTGATATCCCGTTTCCCCGATAAGGTTGATATGGGGAACGAACTTTTCAGCCTTGGAAGGGACTACGAATCCCTCGGTGACTGGGACGCCGCGCTTGACGCGTACCGGCAATTCCTTCCGGCTTTTTCCACCAGGATTCCCGACTTTCCCGACGCGATACAGTATGCCCAGCAGTTCATCGACCTGGCCACGATACGCAAGGACTGGACATACGAAACCCTCGACGAACTGATCGATGCGGTTTCGCTGGCGATGGCGACGGCAAACGCCAGGTCGCTTGCCAGGATACGCGCCAAGGTTGGATTCTTCGCCATGGACTGGTACCAGTCAAAGGATGACGGAAACAGCCAGGTGCTCTTCGATTTCAGCGCATTCACCGGAGGCGCCCGGATACAGCGCGCCGCGGCCCTGGACGCCAGCTCGAATTCCCGCGAAGCCTTCCTCAAGACCTGGGGCTGGACCGAGCGCATCTCCGTCTGGTACCTCTATTTCAGGAAGATAAACTTCCCCGCGGATCCCGAGGTGCACGGACGGTGGGAATGGGCAGGCATCTATTTCGGGGAGAAGATGCAGTGACGTCACGGACGTTCGCGGCCGCTCTCGCCTGCGCCATCGCCCTGGTGCCGCCAGGCAGCGCGGCCGCAGAAGCCCAGTCAGCAGCGGCATCACGGCCGCTGCGCTCGGTCAAGTCGGACGCGCCTGCGTTCATCCACCATGCGGGTCCCGAGCTGATCGAGCTGGTCCTGCCCGCGGGAGAGTCGCAATACGAGCGATTCCGCGCCGCCTACCTGACTCCGGGCGGGAGGCTATGGCTCGAGACGGTCTACGAGCGGTCGCGACCCTACGCGTCGTACATCCAGGAGCGCATCCGCTACTACGGAGTACCCAACGAGCTTTTCTTCCTGCCGTTCATAGAATCGGAATACTCGGCCAAGGCGGTCAGCAGGTCGGGGGCTTCTGGGCTCTGGCAGTTCATGCGGAACAGTACCGGCGGCTACGACATGAGGATGGACGAATGGATCGACGAGCGGCGCGACTTCATGAAGTCGACCGACGCCGCCCTTCGCAAGCTCCGCTACAACTACGAACGGTTCGGCGACTGGCTCCTGGCCATAGCGGCCTACAACTGCGGCGCGGGGGCCATGGAAAAGGCGATCAAGGCAGGCGGAAGCCATGACTACTGGCTGCTGCGCGACCGTGGGCTCCTCCCCGGGGAGACCGCTTCGTACATCCCGAAATTCCTCGCGGTAGTATCGGTAGCCATGCACGGCGGCCGGAACGGACTCGTCCCGTCGTGGACGCCGTCCATCGACTGGGTACGCGTCCCGCTCGACAGGCCGGTGGACATATCGATGCTGGCATCCCTGTCCGGCGTGCCCCTCGAGATCATGAAGGCGGGCAACCAGGAGCTCCGCTTCGGCGTCACCCCGCCCGAAGGCCGCTACTCGGTCAAGGTACCGGCAGGCATGAAAGCCGGGGTCGAGAAGACCATTGCTTCCAGGGACGTGCTGATGAACGTCTACCTGCACCAGGTACGTTCCGGCGATACCGTCTCTGCCCTCGCCAAGCACTATGAAGTACCCGTGGCGATGATAGCCAGGATGAACCCGGGGCTCGACGCCGACCGTATCCGCATAGGGCAGAGCATCGTCGTTCCCGCCTTCAAGGAAAAGAAGCCGTACGTCGCCGAAGCGAAGCCGGGTGACACCCTGTCGTTCTCGGGCCGCTATACCGTCGCCAAAGGCGACACCCTGTGGGGAATATCGCTCCGCTACGGCGTCCAGCCGGAAGTGCTGGCTACCAGGAACGGCATGAATCTCACAAGCGTCTTGCACGAAGGTCTTTCGCTTCTCGTGCCGATATTGGAGTAATGAATACCACCGAACGCAGGGTCCCTGCCATCATTGCGGCCATCGCGACATTGATACTGGTTCCCATGCCGCTTGGCGCTTCCCCGTCGCCGTACAGCTCCAAGGTGCAAGTCGAATGGACCACCGGCCTGATCAGGGCGGAGGTCGGGCTTGACCTTGGCGTGGCCGGGATACGGTTGCCGTCAGGGCGTTCCGAGGCGGAATTGCAGCTCGGTCTGGCGGTGCCCGACCTGGTCAAGGACGCGATCCTGGAGGTCGGCCTCGATTCGTACAGGTCGGTGGGAGAAAGCATCGAGGATGGCACGCTCGATCCATCGTTGTTCGAGGACTTCCTTGAAGCGGGAAAAAGGACCAGCTCGTCGCTCAGCCGCGACCTGGGCAGGCTCGAGGTCTCCTACGAATGGCGGCTCGCCGACCTGGCCTCGCTGTACGTGCGCCACAGCGTCCCCATCGACCTGCCCGTGCCGGAGCGCTACGCCCCGACGCGGGCTTACTCCGGCATCGTCGTGTACGCTCAGGGCGAACACTCCGTCCGCGGCGAGCACCTCTCCGGCAACCTGCGGGCCTGCATCTTCCCGCGGCTGTACGACAGCTCCATGAAAGCCATCCTTGAACGGAACCTGATGGATCCCGTCGCCCTCCGCGCCTGGGGCGCCGTGGCCTACGCGGCCAGCCTCGACGACCCCGTCATCGAGTCTCGGGCCGGCGGCAACCCTCTCCGCATCATCGCCACGGAGATATTCGGCTCTCGCCGTACCGACCCCGTCATCAGCATCGAGGACGCGCTCAGGATCCTGGGCTCTCCCGAGAACCGGGATCTCGCCAGGCATGGCAAGGTCGTATTCGTCATCGACATGCCCTAGCCCAGGTCAGCGTTCGGCGAGCATCAGGCGGGCGAATACCTTGGCGTCTCCCAGGAGGTTCTCTATCCTGGTGTACTCGTTGGGCGCGTGCATCGTCTCGTCCTGGCGGCTCCAGACAACGCAGGGAAAGCCTGCCTTGCGCAGGTAGGCGCCGACGGTGCCACCCCCGACCCCGATGGCGCGTCCGGCTATGCCGTAGGTAGCCTCTATCGCCTTCTTGAGCAGCAGCACCACCGGCGCATCGACCGCCGTCGGCGGGCTGTCGTTCCGCTGGACTTCCTCATAGCTCATCCTCACTCCGTACTTAGACTCGACCTCGCGCATCGCCTTGGCGACCTCTACCAGGACGGAATCGACCGAGTAGCGCGGCAGGATGCGCATGTCCACGTAGAACGCGTCATCGGCCGGCACCGTGTTGATGTTGGGCACGTTGGCGTCCTTCTTGGTTGGCGTCAGCGTAGTCCGGTCCGGCACGAAGATGCCGTCGCGGTCGGTGAAGACTTCGCGCTCGAGCGCGTTGATGCGCAGGGCCAGCTCGCAGTTTGCCAGGAAGGCGTTGGCGCCGTCGTCGGGCCTCGACGCGTGGCACTGCTTGCCCTTGGCTATGAGCTTGAGCCAGCATATATTCTTCTCAGCCACCTCGATCTCGGCTCCGTCGCTCGACCCGGAGTCGGGAACGACTATCAGGTCGTCCGGAGCGAAGAGCGTGCAGTTGGCCAGAAGCCATTGGATGCCGTAGACGGAGCCGAATTCCTCGTCCGCGACGAAAAGCAGCTTCACGTCGTAGTCGGGAACGATGCCGTTCTCCACGAGCGAGAGGGCCGCGAAAACGCTGGACACGAGACCCTGCTGGTTGTCCTCGACCCCGCGGCCGAAGATCTTGCCGTCCTTGACCACGGCCTCGAACGGCTCGGTATCCCACAGCGAGCGGTCGCCTTCAGGTACCACATCGGTATGGGCCATTACCCACAGGCGATTGCCCGGCTTGCGGCCCTTTATCGTGGCGACCATGTTCGGCCGCTTTTTGGCGCTGACCCTGCCGTCGGGAGCGTCATGGCGTTCTATCGCGACGATGCCGTGTTTGCGGAGCCAGGCCTCGAGCGCCTCTGCCTTCGTCCACTCGCCGTCTCCGCCGGACTCGGGCGCCAGCGCCGGAATGGCCGTCAGGATCTTCTCCAGTTCAATGGCGCCGGCTTCCGAGCCGTCGATGAATGCTAAGGCCTTCTCCAAATCGATCATCAGGATGCTCCTTGTTATCGCGTGCTGTCTGAATTCAGCGCTTGTAGACGTTCCAGCTCGAACTGACGAGGGTATCCACATCGGAATGGACCGCTTTCCAGCCAAGCTTCTCCGCGGCGAGCGCGGAACTGGCGACGAGCCTTGCCGGGTCTCCGGCACGCCTGCCTTCAACCTTGGCCGGGATCGCCTTCCCGGTGATACGCCGCACTGCTTCCACTATTTCCAGGACTGAAAGACCCGCCTCGGAACCCAGGTTGACCACGAGGCTCTCGTCGAGCCTGGCCATCCGCTCTAGCGCGGCGACATGGGCGGAAGCCAGGTCGGTGACATGCACGTAGTCACGTACGCCGCTACCGTCCTTCGTCGGGTAATCGTTCCCGAAGATCGTAAGGCTCTCACGCATGCCTGCCGCCACCTCCATGATCACCGGCAGGAGATTGGCGGGATTGCGCTCGAGTCCGCTCACGCGTCCCCTGAGGTCGTAGCCGGCGGCGTTGAAGTAGCGGAGGGCGGTATAGCGCAGGCCCTTGAGCCTGCCGTACCACGAGAGCAGGCGTTCCGCTTCAAGCTTGGTAAATCCATAGAAGTTTTCCGGCCGCGTCGGGTGTTTCTCGTCGACGGGCAGGTACTCGGTTTCGCCGTAGACGGCCGCGGTGCTCGAAAACACGATGCGCTTGATTCCCGCCGAGCACATCGCGTTGAGGATGTTGATGGTCCCGGTGATGTTGTTGCGGGCGTATTTCTCCGGCGCCGTCATGGACGCTCCGGCTGCCTTGAAGGCGGCGAGGTGGACGACCCCGTCCCATCCTTCATCCATCGTCGCTCCGAGCCCTTCCGTGTCCAGGATGTCGCCTTCGACGAAGCGCCCGCCGGCATAGACGTTCTCGCGCCTGCCGCTCGACAGGTTGTCGTAGACGGTCACTTCGTGGCCTGCTTCCAGGAGCTCGAGCGTCACGTGCCCACCGATATAGCCGGCGCCGCCTATCACCAGTACTTTCATACGATTGTCTCCCCGAGCGGCTCGTCAGCCAGCCTGAGGATACTAGACGGGAACGGCAGATGCGGCAAGTATCCAGAAATAAAAAGGACGCCTGCCCTACTCGGGAAGACGTCCTTGATGCCACCGGTCAGAATTGAACTGACGACACGTGGATTTTCAGTCCACTGCTCTACCAACTGAGCTACAGCGGCTCGTGCGCGGGCACATTTATACCCAAAACGCGCATGCACGTCAAGGACTCGCCGAAAAAACCCGCGCGCCACGCCGAATGGGGGCCAATATGCTGGCAGAAAGGCTATGCAGACGAACGGGCGGGGGCCCGCCTGGGGTGCACA
>PGXR01000004.1 GCA_002839245.1 Spirochaetae bacterium HGW-Spirochaetae-7
TTCCGGAGCTCCGGCGCGGAGCGGCACGAGCCTACCGGCGATTTGGTGATCCAGTTGTCCACCGGTTCCTTCTTGAGAATGGCCCGCCAGACGTCCTCGGAGCGCATGGGCATGTGCATGAGTTCGGCGCCGGTCGCCTTCTGGATGGCGTTGCCCAGGGCGGGGGCCACCGATATCATCGAATGCTCGCCCACGCCGCGCGCGCCGTACGGTCCGTCTATCTGGGCCGTTTCGACAACGGCGCACTCTACTTCCATGGGCAGGTCCTTGGCCGTCGGTATCTTGTTGTCGGTGAACGACGGGTTGAGGAGGCGCCCCTGCTGGTCGTAGATGTAGCCCTCGCATATCGCCGTTCCCAGTCCTTGCAGCATGCCGCCTATGGCCTGGCCGCGTACGATGTCAGGGTTGATGGCCCTGCCGACGTCGTAGACGCTGGCCACCTTGAGCACGTGATACTCGCCGGTATCCTCGTTCACCTCTATTATCATGCCGTGCGCGCCGAAGGTCCAGTCGAGGGCCGGGCGTCCCTGGCCGGTCTCCTTGTCGAGGTTGGACAGTCCCTGGGCGATGTAGCGGCCGACGCCGATCAGAGGTCCGCCAATGCCGTTGCCGTTGGGCATGGCGTAGCCGATGGCCATCGACGCGAAACTGACGGCGGCGTCGGGGTGGTGCCTGACGAATACCCTGTCGCCGTCGTGCCCGAGGTCGCGCACATTGGCGTGCAGGGCTTCGGCGGCTACCGCGTAGGCTTTCACCAGCAGGTCTTCGGCGGCAAGGATGGCCGCGTTGCCCGACAGGAGGAGCCCCTTGGACGCGACGGTTTGCCAGTCGTAGGGGTCGCGGTCGGTGTCGTTCTCGAAGGCCACCTTGATCTTCTCGATGGCGAAGCCGAGCCGTTCGGCGACTATCTGTCTGATGGAAGCGTAGGTTCCCTGGCCGTAGTCGGTCAGCGCGAGGTTGACCAGGACCGAGCCGTCCTCGTTCATCTTGAGTACGACGGCCGTCGCGGTGAATGGCGGCATTGCGGGGGCCTTCTGGAGAGCGGCCACGCCTTTGCCGATTTTCCAGCCGGTCTTCTTTTCCCGGGCCTTCTCCGCTTCGGTCAGCTTGCCGTAGCCTATCCTGCGGGCGGCTTCCTCGATGCACTTGACCACGTTTCCGGTGCTAGCGAGTATGGTTTCGCCGGTCAGCGTCTTCGATCCGGGCCTGAGCGCGTTCTTGAGCCGGAATTCCAGCGGGTCCATGCCTATGGCGGCCGCGATCAGTTCCATGTGCCGTTCCACGGCCCAGTGGAACTCCACGTGGCCGAAACCGCGGTAGGCGGTGCCGTAGGGCTTGTTGGTGTAGACCGTGTAGGCGTCGAGCCACGCGTTGGGAATCTCGTACGGGCCCGAGGCGGAGTAGCCTGACGCGCGGGTGACGTTGACGGCGTAGTCGGCGTAGGCGCCGGAATCCCAGTACATGGTCATGTGCTGGGCCAGAATCTTGCCGTCCGCCGCCACTCCTGTCTTGATGCGGTAGGTAAGCGCCGAGCGGCAGGGCAGTAGGCTGAACTCTTCCTCGCGGCTGGCCTGGAACTTGACCGGCTTGCCGCCCGCCTTGCGTGAAAGCACCGCGCACAGCGGCTCGACGCCGATGCCGGCCTTGCCGCCGAAGCCGCCGCCGACGTAGGGGATCTGCACCCGCACGTTGATGTGCGGCAGGCCGAAGGCATGGCAGAAGAGGTTCCGGACGGTGAAGGGCGACTGGGCGCTCGTCCAGATGTTGATCTTGTCGCCTGAACCCCACTGCGCTATGGCGACGTGCGTCTCCATGGGTACGTGCTGGACCGACGGGCAGGAGTATTCACGTTCTATGATGAACTCGGATGCCTCGAAGCCCTGCTCCACGTCACCCTTGCGGAGCTTGGTGTGGTTGGCGATGTTGGTGCCCGGCTTGGGCGTGAATGCCGCGGCCACGTACGAGTAGCTGCCGACCGGCTTGAGGGCGTCCATGTGGTGGAGGACCGGGGGCAGGGTCTCGTATTCGACCTCTATGGCCTCGACGGCCGCGCGGGCCTGCTCGAGCGTCTCCGCGGCGACCGCGGCTACGGCCTCGCCGTAGTGGCGCACCTCGCCCTTGGCGAGGATGAACTTGTCGACGATGTACAGGCCGATGTGGTAATCGAGTTCGTCGCCGGTGACGATGGCCCTGACGCCGGGCATCGCGGCGGCCCTGGCCGTGTCGATGCGCTTGATCCTGGCCCGGGCGTGGGGGCTCTTCTTGAGCTGGGCGTGGAGCATGCCCGGCAGTACCATGTCGCTGACGAAGGTCGCCTCGCCGGTCAGTTTCTCGACCATGTCGGGCCGGCCGGCTTTCTGCCCGACGTAGGACAGGTCCTCTGTCTTCACTTGATCAAACATGTTCAAGCTCCCCCTTCGCCCCGGGGCGGCCCGTCAGGTCCATGACGGCTTCGATGATCTGGGTGTAGCCGGTACAGCGGCAGAAATTGCCTTCGATGGCGTCCTTGACCTCCTCGACGCTCGGTTGCTTGTTGCCGGCGAGCAGTTCCTTGACAGACATCACCATGCCCGGGGTGCAGAAGCCGCACTGCACGGCGTGGTTGGCCTCGAAGGCCTTCTGGATGTCCGAGAGCGACGGGCCCGTGGACTCGCCCTCGATGGTATTGATGACGGCGCCGTCGACCTCGGCCGCGAGCACCATGCACGAATTGACGGCGTGCCCGTTCAGGATGACGGTGCAGGCGCCGCATTCTCCCATGCCGCAGCCCTCTTTTGTGCCGGTAAGGCCGAGGTCCTCGCGCAGGAACCTGAGCAGGGTCGTATGCTCCGCGGTTTCGTGCTCGTAGACCAGGCCGTTGACTGTCAGTTTGATCTTCATTTACTTGACCTCCGCGAGGAGGCGCCGGACGTAGACGCCAATCATGTGTTCCCTGTATTCCTTGGTGCCGCGGACGTCGCTTATAGGTGAGACTGCGGCGAGCACCTTGCTGGCCGCCTCGTCGGGTGAATCCTTGAGGGTCACCGATTCGACAAGCACCGGCGTCGGGGCCGCCGAGCTGACGGCGAAGCGCAGCGCGCCGCCGGCCCGGGTCATCAGCACGCCGACGATGCCCAGGTCGTGGCCGGCTATGCGCTTCAGCTTGAGGTACCGGCCGGTCGCCCCCGCTGCCGAGGCCGGAACGATTATCCGTTCCAGGAACTCTCCCGGTGAAAGGACCGTCTTCTTGACTCCCGCGAAAAATTTCGCGAAAGGCACGACGCGCTCCCCCGAGGCCGACCTGAGGACGGCCGAGGCTCCGAGGCACAGCAGGGCCGGCGCCATGTCGGAACAGGGAGACGCGTTGACGACGTTGCCGGCTACGGTCGCGCGGTTGCGAATCTGGTGGCTGGCGAGCTCGTGGGCGCATTCGCAGAGGACCGGGAAGCGTTCCCTCGCGTCCCTGGACCGCAGGATGTCGTTGATGGTGACGGCCGGCCCCATCGTCAGCCCGTCCGAGCCGAAAGCCAGTTTGTCGGCGCCGGCGTACTTCTTTATGTCGATTACGAGGCGGGGTTTCTGGAGGCCGTTCCGGATGTTCGGGATCAGGTCGGTGCCGCCGGCGAGTATCTTGCCGTCGGCCTTGTTGCCGTCCAGGATGGCGACAAGCTCGCTTGCCGTTTTCGGGGCAAGGTAGCGGAACTCATATATCATCTGAAGCTGCCTTTCGTGGTTTCCGCAGAAAAGTAAAAACCCGGGTCGTTTGAACCGGGTGTTTTGATTTGAAGACGCATAATCCATCATGATTAAGACACGGTTTAGCCTTGGTGTCAAGAATTACTCTGTGTTTCAGTCATGAACAGCCGTCGAGCTTGCTGGCTCCGGCGTTTCGTGCGAGAATCGACCTACGATGGTTTCCTTCCCCATAGATACCGATGGCGGCCCGCAGGTCGTCCTTGAATTGATATACCGGCTCAAGGTGAAGGACGTGATGAAGGCCGACGTCGTGACCGCCCCGCCGGGGGCGTCCCTCCGCGATGTCCAGGCTCTGATGCGGGATCGCCGCATCACGGGCATTCCCATCGTCGAGGGGAACCGGCTGGTCGGCATCGTGTCGATCGGGGACATCATCGAGGCTCTCGACGGCGGCTGGATACACGAGGCGGCCTCCTCGAGGATGAGCAGTTCCCTCATCGTCCTGGAAGAGGACATGCCGCTGTCGTTCGCCATCACCTACTTCAACCGCTACGGATTCCGCCGCTTCCCGGTGCTGGGCAAGGATACCTCCCTGACCGGCATTGTGACCGCCGCTGACGTGCTCAGGTCCCTGCTCATCGAGATGAACCGCGAAGTCGGGCGCCTCGAGGAAGGTCTCGCCAAGCGCCGGGCGGCGGGCTCCCAGGGCGCAGGAAAGGATTCTGCCGCCAAGGCGATGCTCAGCTTCACTACCCGCCGCTTCGATTTCGAGAACGCGGGCAAGGCCTCGGCGGAGCTCAAGAAAGCGCTCAAGGCGCTCGGCGCGGACTCCGCATCGATACGCCGCGCCGCCATCGTCAGCTATGAACTGGAGATGAACCAGGTGATCCATTCGGAAGGCGGTACCATGGAGTTCACGGCAGCCGACGGCCAGGCGGCCATCATTGCCAAGGATTCCGGTCCGGGCATAGAAGACGTGGAAGCCGCGCTGACCGAGGGATTCTCGACCGCGAACGACTGGATCCGTTCCCTGGGCTTCGGCGCCGGGCTCGGACTTCCCAACGCCAGGCGGTCTTCCGACGAGTTCGAGATTACTTCGAGGGTAGGCGTCGGCACCACCGTCCGCGCCCTCGTTCGATACCAGGAGCAACAATGAAGGTTTCCGATCTCTCTTCGCGTTTCGGCTTCGAAGCCGTCTTCGTGCCTCCCCTCGATGCCGCGATCGTCAATGCCTATACTTCCGACCTGCTGTCCGACGTGATGGGCAAGGCGGCCGAAGGCTCGGCCCTGGTTACCGTGCAGGCGCACAAGAATACCGTGGCGGTCGCCTCGCTCGTCGGCATTCGCGCGGTCGTCATCTGCAACGAACGGACCGTGCCCGACGACATGGTCGAGGCGGCAAAGGCGGAGGACGTCGCTATTTTCAGGACGCCTCGGACCCAGTTCGAGGTTTCCGGGCTCCTGTACGCGGAGCTCCACGGCTAGGGCAAAGCCGGGGACCCCGATGTTCGTCGCCTGCGATTTCCACAATCACTCGTGCCTCTCCCCCTGCGGCAGCCTGGAGCAATCGCCGGCGGTACTCGCCCGGCTGGCCCGGGAGAGGGGGCTGGAACTCGTCGCGCTGACCGACCACAACAGCGCGCTGAACGCGCCCGCCTTCGCCGCCTGCGCCGCCAGGGAAGGCTTGTCGGCTCTGTTCGGCATGGAAGCGACGAGCGCCGAGGAGGTGCACGTGCTGTGCCTGTTCGCAGATCTCGACGCGGCGCTCGATTTTGGCGGGCATATCGCGTCGCTCCTGCCGCGCCTTCCGTACGATCCCGGGCTGCTCGGGGACCAAGCTGTGGTAGACGCCGACGAGAACGTTCTCGACCTGCCGGACACCTGGTTCTGCGCCGCCCTCGAGCTGGGCTACAACGAACTGTGCGCCGACGCGGCTGCCCGCGGGGCGCTGGTCATCCCGGCCCATATCGACAGGCCGATGTTCGGGGCCATATCCCAACTCGGCTTCCTGCCCGAGGGGCCGTACTCGGCGGTAGAGGTCGTCCATCAGCTGCCCGCGGGTGTCTCCCTGGGCTACACCGTCATTACGGGCTCCGATGCCCATTATCCTGAGCACATTGGCAGGAGGCCGTTCGGTCTCGACCTGCCAGCCGGATGGAACTCGGGAGGCAAGGTCGACCTCGAGGCCGTGCGCGAAGCCCTGGCCGCGGGACTCGTCCGCCTCCCGTTCGCCCCGTGATTCATGGCGTGCTGTTGCTGGCCCTGGCCAGCCTCCTATCGGCTGCGCCGCTGCAGGCCGATGTGGTGGAGATGCCGCCGGATTGGCTGGACGAGACTGTCGTGCTGTCAGCGGCGGAAAGCAGGTTTTCGGTGGCGGAGCGCCTGCGTGTGCACGTGGAGAGGCCGCAAGGAGCTGCCGCCTCGGCCTTCGGGGCGATTCCTGACAGGCGCTTGTTCTCCAGGCTTCCCGTTGGGGACGGTGAAGGCGTCGGAGAAGCGCTCGGCATGGCGCCGTTCTCTTCCGCGGCAGTCTGGATAGCGTTCACCGTGATGAATACGACAGAAGACGCGGCCTGGGCCCTTTCGGCCCACGGAGAGGGATTCAGGCCGACGGCGATGGTCATCGCGACCGGGGATGGCAGCCGCGAGCAGTTCAGCGGGGTTGCCCTCGCGAAGCTGCGCCACAAAGCCGGATTCATCGGCCTTGTCGCGTACCAGGTACGCCTACCCGCCGGGGGTCAGTCGACTGTCTACCTTCGATTCGATGCCGGTACGCCGCTCGGTCCGGATTTGAGCCTGTGGAACATCGCGGCATTCCTTGATTATGTGGAGATGCTCGCCGGCTTCGCTGGCGCCCTCATCGGGTTGGCTGTCCTCGTCTTCACCGTCTACGTATTCCAGGTCGCGCGGCACGGCCAGGACGGAGGGTCGATCTCGTTACGGTATGCGTACGCGACGCTGGCCCTCTGTTCCATCGCGCTCGGGCATCGGGGCGGCGGGTACCCCGCCATGCTTGCCGGAACCGCCGCCCTGGCGGTGGAGGCGATTTCAGCCATCGCTCCATTGGCCGGCCGAGGCTACCGGGCTTCGACGGTCTACCGTCATGTCGTGCCCAGGCTGGCGTTTGCCTCGGCGCTGGGCATCGCGCTCGGCCTCGCCCCTTCGGCGAAAAACCTGTCCCATTCTCCGTTCTCGTTGCTCGCGTGGTTGGTGCTGCCCGTCGGCATGCTCGCGCAGCTCGCGCTTCTTGTCGCTATCGAGGCTGTCGCGTACACCCGCAGGGCGAAGGCCGGTACGGAAGAGGCGGACAGGCTGACGACCAGGCTCGAAGCCGAGATACGAGGCGGAGCCGATTTCATGACGGCCACGGCGGCTGCGCTGCGCGGTCCGCTGTACGGTCTCCTGGGCATACTCGAGGATCTGGACGCCGTCGCCTCCGACCTGCCTTCGATACCCAAAGCCGCGGCGTCCGATCTTGCACTGGCCCGCGCCGAGGCCGCCAGGCTCGACAACCTCGTCTCGAACATCCTCAGTTACTCGGGAGTGGGGCTGTCGCGTCTGACCGTCGAGGATATCGATCTGTCATCGCTGGCAAGGGCGGCGGGAGGCTTGCTGCGCGTGGCGGTAGCGGGTCGGGGCATTCATATAGAAGTCGAAGCGCCAATCATCGAGATGCGGAGCGACCTCGGCCTCGTCCACCGACTACTGTATACCGCGATGAACCATGCAGCCAGGGCCGACGGCGCGACTCGCGTCCAGTTGACGGCTTCTTCCGACGATACGAGCGCCAGGATCCTGATCGCGGGCGACGGCCTCGACCTCCAGCAACCCGTTCCCGGGCACACTCCCGTCCTGGACATGGACCTGACCGTCCTGTCCAGGCTCACGAGCATGCTTGGCGGCACTTTCTCCAGTCAATCCATCGATGACCAGACTATCCTGTCCTTCAGGTTGCCCCGCTACATAGACCCGCCGGACCAGGCGCGCGATGGCGCGGGCCAGGGATCGACGCTGCCACTCGCGCAGCTGTCGCGGCCTCTCGTCGACGAGGGGGATTTCCGGGCCAGCGGCGACAGGGGCCTGGCGGCCGGCAGGGTCCTCGTCGTCGGCAACGAGCCGGTGGCGCTCCTGGCCATCAAGCGCCGGCTCGAGTCATCGTCATGGAGCGTCGAGGTTACCGTTTCCGCCGTCGACGCCCTCTCAAGGGCCCTTGGCCCGGATCCGTTCGACATCGTCATCATCGACTCCGCGATGCCCGAAATGAGCGGCTTCGCCTTCTGCGAAGCGGTACGCGAGACCCGTGGGCCGGAGGCGGTGCCCATAATCCTCCTCGTCGAAGCCGGACGTGCCGATGAGATAGAGCATGCTTTCAGGTGCGGAGCGAACGACTACATAGCCAGGCCCGCTTCCGGAGTGGAGCTGGAAGCGAGGGTGAAGACCCATGTCGACCTCGCCTCCAGCGTCAGGCGGGAACTCGAGCAGGCAGCCAGGATGGCCGAGTTCGATAAGTACCGCACCCTCGCGTTGCTGTCGGCCGGGGTAGCCCACGAGATCAACACGCCGAACAACGCTGTCCTCCGCAACGTGCCTATACTCAAGGAAATCTGGTCGTCGCTTGACGTGGTCGTCGAGAGGCTGCATCGCGAGGAGAGCGGATTCAGTTTGAGGGGTTTCGGCTACGACGACCTGAAGCGAGATATTCCGGACATGCTCAACGACCTGTACATGGGAGCCCAGGACATCAAGAAGATAGTAGAGGGACTCAAGGATTACGCCAGGGCGCCTTCCGACGCCGCCGCGCCGTCTCCTGTCGACGTCAACGAATCGGTGCGCTACGCGGTCAGGCTCCTCAAGCACACCATCGCTGTGTCGACCGAGCGCTTCGAGACTGTTCTTCCGGACGGCTTGCCGCCGGTCAGGGCGGACCGGCTCAAGCTCACGCAGGTCGTCGTCAACGTGATCGAGAACGCGTTGCAGGCCTTGCCGGACAAGAGCCGGGGAGTCAGGATCGAGACGGCGGCTTTCGAAGCGCCAGGCGGCATCGCTTCGGTGCTTGTGCGGGTCGTGGACGAAGGCACCGGCATGACGCCGGAGACCCTCGCGTCGGTATTTCATCCGTTCTTCACGACCAAGCGCGACCGGGGCGGCAGCGGCCTGGGGCTGGCCGTGGCTTCGGGGATAGTCCACGACATGGCCGGGTCGATAGACTTCAGCTCGGTTCCGGGAACGGGAACCGAGGCGACGATACTGATACCGGCCGCCGGCCGTACCGGAGGGAGCGACGATGGACGATAAGCGCGGCACTATCATCGTGGTGGACGACGACGTCGGGGTGCTCAAGCGGCTGGAGCGGTCGCTGCGCTTCGAAGGCTACGGCGACGTGGTCCTGTGCGAGCGGGCGGAGGATGCCTGGCCCGTCCTCGATTCCCGCAAGGCGCTGGCGATGATCCTTGACCTGATGATGCCTGGCGTCGACGGCTACGCCATGCTCGAGCGGATGCGCACCGAACGGCCCGACGTTCCGGTCATCGTAGCCACGGCCATCGACGACCTGGACGCGGTGGTGCGTTGCATGAAGGCGGGAGCCTTCGACTACGTGCCCAAGTCGGCCGAGACGGCCAGGCTGGTCGCCAGCCTCGAGCACGCCACGATGATAGGAAGGCTCCTGGATGACAACAAGGCTCTCCGCGACAGCCTGCTTTCCGACAGCGGCCGGTCTGCCCCTTTCTTTGAGCACATCATCACCCGCGACCGGCGGATGGCGGACATCTTCCGCTACATAGCGGCCATAGCCATCAGCGACAAACCCATCCTGATCACCGGCGAGTCGGGCACGGGCAAGGAATTGTTCGCCGCCGCGGTCCATGCGGCATCGGGCCGATCGGGACAGCTCGTCACCGTCAACATAGCCGGCCTCGACGACGCGATGTTCAGCGACACGCTGTTCGGCCACAAGCGCGGAGCGTTCACGGGCGCTGATTCTGACCGGCCCGGCCTCATAGAGCGCGCCAAGGGCGGTACGCTGTTCCTCGACGAGATAGGCGACTTGCCGCAGCAAAGCCAGGTCAAGCTGCTGCGGCTGATAGAGCAGCGGCTGTACTATCCGCTCGGGGCCGACCTCACCAGGTCGTCCGATGCCCTCGTCGTCGCGGCGACGAACAGGGACCTGGAAGCGGCCTGCGACTCGGGCCAGTTCAGGCAGGACCTTTACTATCGCCTCGAGACTCACAGGATCCGCTTGCCACCTCTGCGCGAGCGTCTGGACGACATTCCGCTGCTCGTCGAGTCGTTCGTCGCCCGCGCTTCGGTCAAATTCGAGAGGCCGGAGCCGTTGGTCCCCCCCGAGCTCTACGAGCTGCTCGGCACCTATGATTTTCCCGGAAACGTCCGCGAGCTCGAGTCGATGGTCTACGATGCTGTCGGCCGGGCTTCCGGCCGCAACCTGTCGCTGGAGTCGTTCAAGTCGAGGGTATTCAAGGAAAATTCCAGGCCTTCCGCGGCCCGGTCGCTGGCCGCGGGCATCTTTGCCTCGTTGCCGTCGCTGCCGACGCTCCGCGAGGCGGCCGACTCGCTGGTAGAGGAAGCCCTCGCGAGGGCGGGCGACAACCAGGGCGTGGCGGCAGGGCTTCTCGGAATTTCCAGGCCGGCGCTCAACCGCCGCCTGCGTCAACGCGGCGACGACGAGTGCTAGTGGGGTGTGCAAAAGCTGACACCTGTCGATTGTCGTATACATGGAGGCAATTGGCTCCCTGATATGCAAATAGACGCGATTTACGGCTGATTTAATCTATAGTTTTTGCTGGATTCGAACATGGGACTTGCCGCAGCGGATTTCGATCTAGGCCGACAATTACATTAGCTGTATGGAAATACAAAATAGCATGAAGCCATAGTCGTTGGCACGATCCGTGCATAACAATAAGTGGTCAGCTTGAGTCCCATTCCATGTAAAAAATGTTCAGGTAAAAAAGTCATATAAAAAAGTTCAGAACAAAACAAGGGACTGATGTAAAGATTGAAAAATGGTTTATACGCGGAACGCCTGACCCGGCGTTCCGCAGTTTTTTAAACCAGCGCTCCATGACCCCGCAACCTCTCGCTCGCTGCCCGGTCGAACTGGGCATGGATCGCGGCGCGCTTAAGCGCGGCGGCGACTGAAAGGTGATTGCATGTCAGAAACTGTCCTCGAACCCGGTTCGTTGTCTCCTGTCCGCTATCCTCTCGGCGAGGAGATAGCGAATGCGGTGACCCATGGAGTCTGGGCTCTGCTGTCGATTGCCGGCCTCGTCATCCTGGTGGTGTCGGCCGCCGTCCGGGGCGATGCGTGGTACGTCGTTTCATTTGCCGTATTCGGCCTCTCCGCCGTTCTCCTGTTTACCATGTCCACCATCTACCACGCAATCGCGGCGCCACGGGCTAAACGGGTGCTGAAGGTGCTCGACCATTCGTCCATCTATGTGCTTATAGCCGGGACCTATACGCCGTTCGCGCTGACCGCTCTCAGGCATACGGTCGGCTGGCTGGTCTTCGGCATCGTCTGGGGCGCGGCAGCCATAGGCATATCGTTGAAACCCTTCCTGGCCGGCAAGGCCAGGCTGCTGTCGACCATATCCTATGTCGCCATGGGTTGGATCATCGTAATAGCGTGGCGTCCGCTCGTCGACGCGGTCGAGGCGGGCTCCCTGCGCCTGCTCATTGCCGGCGGCCTTGCCTATACCGTCGGGGCGGCCTTCTACATGATCAAGGGCAGGGTCTGGTCGCATCCGCTGTGGCACCTGTTCGTCGGTGCCGGCGCGACTCTGCATTTTTTCGCCGTGATTGCCCTGCTCCCGCCTGGATAATATGAGCCAACCTGGGAAGGGGAATTGGCTCGCTCTGTACTGAGCGAAGCGACAGTATATAACCCGAATCGAGGACCAAAGGCCGCGATTCGGAACGTAGCTCAACCTGACTCACTTCGTTTGCAGGTTAACTGTGCTAGAAGATGAGTCATGATTACACCGCCCGCGCTAGCGGGCATATGATATGTGCGCCCGGCAGGACGCACCCACCAGGAGGTGCGGCGAGAAATCGTCGAGTCCTCTACAGGCCCAACAGGGGTAACTGTCAGCGACCGGCAAGGGTGTCCATCGTGAGATGGAATCTGAAGAAAGCCATAGCAAAACGCGGCCTGTCGCTTGCGCACCGAAGGCCCGAACAGAAACCGCATGCGAGGCAGCCATGATGGACAAGGGGGCATAATTGCCCAAAGTCCTGTACCTGTACGGAAATCATGGCAGTATATACGGCAGGCATAAGCGTGAAGGTGGCTCATGACAGTAGTCATGGCGCATTACCCGGGGAGGTCTGGATGCCTGCTGAAAGGCTACCTTGGTCGCGAGGCCGGGGGATGGGCAGCCAGCCGGAAGTCAGCAGAGGTCGTAGTAGGACCGATCAGCGGGGTCGAAGGACCGAACATGAGACGCGGATGTATCCCAGCGTCTCGCGGCGGAGCAGGATGTTGAAAACAGACGGTTAAAATCCCGAACCACTCGCAAAACAATCCGGACGGAATCCGGGAGTAGCGCGGATAAGTGGAACATCACAAAGCCCAGCGACAAAGGACACGAGCGCGCTGATGGTATAAGAGTGTTTATAGAACTCGACCAATGGATACGGCGCAAGCTCCGGTGCATTACTGGCAACAATGGAAACGACCGCGAACTCGATTCAGGTACCTCGTCAGACTCGGTTTGGATGAAGAGAGGGCACGAAAGTCGGTTGGGAACGGTCACGGGGCGTGGTTAAACGCTGGTGCCAGTCATATGAATCAGGCAATTCCCGTTAGACTCTTCGAGAGGCTTGGGCTTCTCTCCCTTTACTCCAGAATGCTTGGGTTTCAGAGCATTTCATGAACCATCGTATACGAAACCGTACGTACAGTGGTGTGAGAGGAGGGGGCCGTAAGGCCCCCTCCTACTCGGTAAGGGGGCGTTGGGCGGAACCGAACCCATCGCCGCAAGCCGGTGAGCGGCAGACGAGCGCACGCCAAAGGCGCGAAGAGGCGCCAGTGATGGCGCCGACAGCGAGCGTTGGCGGCCCGGACACGAGGTCGAGGGCCAGAGGGCGATTCCGCCCGGCGCATTAGTCCGCCGGGCGGAATCGAGGTAACTTATAGTAATTTTTCTATTCTTGCTCTTCGTAATATACGGTCACACCCGCGGCTATCAGGTCTTCAATATTAGCCAAGGCCGCTGAGCCAGTTGAAATATCGAGACCCATATATTTTATGTTAATCTCCGCCGAATTCTCTTGGAACGATCCGGCTAGGTACATCTTCCAGAGGAAGTCGATGTCGTCGATATCCGTGTTCCCCTCGAGGTTTATGTAGTTGAGGGTGCCGTACCAGGCTGGTAGGTAGTCTCCGTCCTGGCTGAAGGCGACGGAGCTGAGAGCGTTATAACTGACGTCCATGCCGGTAAGGAGCGGAAGAGGCGCTATCGATGACATGAACATGGCGTTGGTAATATTCGAACTACTGATGGTAATCCAGTCTAGGGTTGCAGAAAACTTCGTCATGATGGTTGATAGGACGCTTCCCGTAATATCGGGGAAGCTCCTGATGGTTAGATTTGTCAAGTCAGTGAACCTGTTCAATATAGTCTTGAGTTGCTCCGCGGTGATATAGGTAACGCCGTTCATCTGACCCCTAATGCCAAGGGCGAATAGATCGGGGAAATTCTCGGGCGTTATAATCGAGCTTAGGTTATTATAGGGGATGGGGTTATTGTGTAGACGCAGCAACTGCAGCTTATGAAGTCCACTGAGCGCTGTAACATCAGAGATGGTGTTGCCTTGAAGCGTAAGCCGTTCGAGTAGAACCAACCTCTTTATCGGGCTTACATCCGTTATGGTGTTGAACCTAAGGTGGAGCTCTCGCAGGGAGTGGCATAGGTCGATTCCACTGATGATGGCGATGCTAGAGGAATCCGCAGTAAAGACATCGATCGCGTCGAGGTCCGCCGTGCTGATTCCCTCAGACCAGGGCGTGCCTGCCGCGGTCGCGAGGGCTGCACGGAGATTGGCGTCAGGTATCCTCGCCACGAAATCAGAAATGACGCCCGAGGTCATGAAGGTCCAAGTGGGGCTGGCTTTAATCTGGCCGCCAGGCAATTTGGCTACGACTTTCCATTGGAAGTCCTTGGCGCCGGACAGAGCCGCCGGTGGCGTCCATGATGCAGAAGCGAGGTTGCTTGCCGTTGGCGTAGAGGGGATCGAGTCCTCGCCGAAATAGAGGTCGTAGGTAACACTAGACCCGTCGCTGGCGACGGCCTCAGACCACGCTATAGTCGCGATGTCCGCGGCGACGCTGTAGGCAAAATCAGCCGGGACCGGTGCCGAGGGGCTCGTGATGGTTGCGTTGGAACTGATGGGGCCGATGGGGTCCGTGCAGCTCCATGCCAAGACGATGACGAGGGCGAGACACGCGTTCCAGAAAAGGCGTTTTATCTTCATGTTCCTGCTCCTTCGGGCGATCGCGCCCGAAAGAGAGTCTACGTCGCGTGACGCTAGCCAGTACTACAACTATAGTTGGTCCTTCTCGGAGGCCGGTAGACCGAGTACGAGCTCGACCCTGGTTTTTAGGCCGGTCTTCTCGTAGATATTATGGGTATAGCGCTTAATTGTTGTTTCCTCGACGCGCAGGTCACAGGCAATCGCTTTATTACTCTTGCATTGAAGTATGCCGCGGATGACCTCTCGCTCACGAGGCGTAAAAGCATAATTACCTTGGCAGAGCTCTAGCTGCGCTCCATCTATCCGCGCTTGCTTCATCGGCAAGAGCCTTACGGCGGCGCAAGGAACGCCCTTCTGTTCTATGTATAACGACCCGGGTTTCACTGGCGAGAACCTGAATGAGTACTCCCTGCCTGACTTTTCGAGCCTCACGGTATCCATGCCGAGGCGAAAAGGGCCGTATAGGTAGGTGCTGTAGGATGTTAGAAACTGGCTCCATCTATGGTGCATTGCGCTTCCGAGCCTAGCCCGCGTTACGCCGAAGAGCTCATCGAACGCGGTTTTTACATGATCGCCAGCGTAGACGATGTTTCCCGCATAGTCTAGATATCCTGTATCCTCATCGCTCGGCGGCAATACCAACGACCGTTCGAAGGCATCGTTAAGGAAGGAGGCGACGAACCAGAAAACGTCGAGGTCGTCATCAGAAAAATCCCGGTTGCGGAGACCAGCTCTCGCCAGTGCGATATAGCCGCGAAGCGTGGCCCCGGTCCGGATCGGAAAGTACGCGACATCCGATATTGGCCGGGAATCCTGTACCGCTCTGATGAAATTCCGATTCTCCGGCTGGTTAAAATCGCTCATCCGCTTCAGGACGCAACTTGTTCCTGAATGAACAATCGACTTAGTCAGGAAATCTTCTTGTACGACCGAGGTGTACACGGGGATAAACTCCGCCGGGTTGTTGGTCAGGAAGATAGGGTGATCGCATCGAGCATGGGAGAATAGGAAAAATCCGAAGTAGTGAGCCTCGAGAGCCATGCCGAGATCGTGCGCGACCCTGAGTATTAATCCCTCGTCAAACGCGCTTGTGTAGAGAGCGACAAGAATTTTTCTTATGATCGCTAACTTGATCGTGGACACGTACATGAGCGTGCTCCCTATCATCGATTATCGATAAGAAAGTATACACGCCGTTGGAAAGTCGTGGCAAGAATATTTTTTAATAATATATAGTTTTCCGCGTGCGCGAAGCGTGTCTCCTCAGCATCATCGCTTAGCCGGTAGAGCGTCATTGGCGCAGTCTGTGCCGGCTATCCCGGTTACTGCAAACCCACCAGCATTGCCATCGTCACGTGAAGGATGCCTTCGTCCCAGAAATTGTCATTGCCCGACCAGGCGTTGAAAATGGGGAGGAAGCCGCGGATGCCCATGGCGAAGGTGAAGTTCTGCTGCAGGTAGACGTCGAAGCGCAGGGATGCCGACGGATAGAACCAGCGGCCGTCGCTCCAGAGATACGAGGCGATGGAGGAGAGGATCTGGTCCGTCGTGTCGCTCGCGAACGAGGCGCGGAAAAGGAAGGCCGTGCCGACTGACGCGGCCCCGCCCAGGCGTTCGTTGAAGCGGATGGTGGCCGTCAGCGGCACGTCGAAAAGGAAGCCGACGACGAAGGCGTTGTTGCCGCCTCCCGTTTCGGTCTCCGTCGGGACCGCTCGGCCGTCGCTCCACTCGTAGTTTGTCCAGAAGAGGTCGAGACCCGGCTGAAGGCTCAGGAAAAATCCCTTGGAAAACGAGAGGATTGCCGAGCCTCCGAGCGTGTTGACGACCGGGCTGGCGGCGCCGAGGCCGGAGCCGTTGTTCACGATGGCGACGCCGAAACGGCCCGAGACGGCCTCGATATCCATTGCGCCCGGCATTCCGAGCACCGCGACGGCCATGCCGGCCGCTAGAATGATTCGCTTCATGGTACCACCAACTATAGCGCGCCAGGATGGCGTTTCATAGGCCGGTTTGCATGGCCATGATGCCGCTCAGGCCTACGTCGGGGAAGAGGTCCTCCTCCCAGAGGATGATGACGAGGCCGCCGACGATGGCCGCGTCGCGCGCGCGCGCTCCGGGTACCGGGGCAGCCGGGGTTTGCACCGTCGTCACGCAGCCGTCGGCAGACTGGCGAGTTGTCGAAACACGCCAGTCGTCGGTGACGACGATGGCCGCGATACCGTCGCCAGTGCCTGAAGCGGCGAGCTGAGCCCACGCCGGAGCGGCCTCGCCCGGGTCTCCCCGGACATAGGCCCGCCTCGAGCCGTCGGTGAACCGGGCTTCCACGAGCAGCGAGCCGCCCAGGGCAGCGGCGGCCGTCCTGAGCGCCTCCGGCGCGGCGCCCAGCGGCATGGGCGAGACGAGTTTCTCGAATGCCAGTCGCTCCAGCGGCTCGGTCGCGCCGGAGCCTGAAGCGCCGTCAGGCGAGTAGCGCGCGTAGCCTGGAATGACGCGGTCGCCCGCTTCCGACCGGTACTGCACCAGCCAGGAATCCGCGGATGACGGATACAGCGCGTAGGCGTCGCCGCCGACGCCGGGGGCAAGTATCGAGGCTGAAGAAGCGGTGGCCGTGACCGTCACAGAAGCGGGCGACCGCGGCACTTCCGTCTCGTATATCGGGTGGCGGAACAGCAGGAACAAGGCTTCGTTTCCGCGGGCCCACGACGACGAGACAGTACGCCCGGCAAACTCGCCCTCTGCGCCGGGCAGGGCTTCGACGGACAGCCTGGTGCCGCTGCGTCCGGCGCCAGTTCCTCGCCGGACGCTGAGCCTGGAAAGTCCTGTCCTGTTGACGGCGAGCACCGCGATGTCGCCGAGCGGCTGTATGGCGGCCGCGGAGCGGGCGACCGGGAAGGGTACGGCCATCCGCCCGGGATCGTCGGCAAGGTCGGCTGTCCATGGCACGAGGGTACCATCGTCGCCGACGACGAGGACCAGGGCCTGGCCGGCGGGCACTTCGAATCCGGCGGGCGCGGGTTCGCCGGCAGTCGCCGGGGTGGATCGTCCGCAGGATGCCGATGCCAGCGCAAGCGTCAGGGTGAACGCCATGGAGAGAGCCGCGACCCCACGGGCTGTCGCGGCCGTCCGGTTCGTCTGCCGCTCCTTTCAGTACGAGCGCGCGAATATGGCCCGGTGTTTCGCCGGGGCACCGCATAGGCAGCAGGTACCTTCGCAATTGTCCTGCTGGTCGAGCGGCATGTTGCGTATCGTCACCTTGAGCTCCGCCTTGAGAGCGGCCTCGCATTCGCGGCTGCCGCACCACAGGCCGCGGGCATAGCCGCCGGTTGCCTCCGCGGTGCCTTCGTGCGACTCGCCGTCCACGGCGGCCTGAGCCTTGGCTTTCTTTTCCTTGCCGAAGAACGCTACCATCTCTTCATGGCTGGCGACATCCCTGGTGTTGGCGTCCCTGAATGCACGCGCCTTTTCGAGGAGGTCATGCTGCATCGCCGCCAGGATTTCCCGCGCCTTGGCCGGAGCGTCCTCGACCTTGACGAAGGTCTTCTCCCCGGTGTCGCGGCGGACCATCACCACGTTACCGGCGGCGGCGTCTTTCGGGCCGGCCTCGACGCGTATCGGCACGCCGCGCATCTCCCACTCGGCAAACTTCCATCCGGGCGTGTTGCTG
Organism: Spirochaetae bacterium HGW-Spirochaetae-7; assembly: GCA_002839245.1. GTDB lineage: Bacteria > Spirochaetota > Spirochaetia > Treponematales > UBA12059 > SZUA-370. The sequence goes on from PGXR01000004.1 coordinate 17,834, forward strand.
TCGTCGTCGTCGAACGCGACGCGCCGGCCGTCCGCCTTGAGCGCGGCGACCACCTTGAGCGCGTATTCGAGCACCACGGCCTTGTTGTCGGTCTTGAAGATGGGCACCACGACGATCTCGTCGGATGCCAGCGATGGCGGCAGGACGAGGCCCTTGTCGTCGGAGTGGGTCATGATGATGGCGCCGACCAGGCGCGTCGACGCGCCCCAGCTCGTCGCCCATACATGGTCGAGGCCGCCTTCGCGGGTCTGGAACTGGACGTCGAAGGCCTTGGCGAAATTCTGCCCGAGGAAATGGCTCGTGCCGGCCTGGAGCGCCTTCTTGTCCTGCATCATCGCTTCTATGGAGTAGGTGGCGACGGCGCCGGCGAATTTCTCCGCGTCGCTCTTGCGGCCCGCGATGACGGGCAGGCAGAGGTATTCCTCGGCGAACTTGCGGTAGACCTCGAGCATTGTCTCGGTCTCCTTTTCCGCCTGTTCCCGGGTCTCGTGGGCGGTATGGCCTTCCTGCCACAGGAACTCGGTAGTACGGAGGAAGAGGCGCGTGCGTTTCTCCCAGCGGACGACGTTGGCCCACTGGTTGTAGAGAAGGGGAAGGTCGCGCCACGACTGAATCCAGTCGCGATACTTGCTCCAGATGATCGTCTCGCTCGTCGGCCTGACTACCAGGGGCTCGTCGAGCTCCTCGCCGCCCGCGTGCGTTACCACGGCCAGCTCGGGGCTGAAGCCGGCGACGTGCTCGGCTTCCTTCTTGAGGAAGCTCATGGGGATGAACATGGGGAAATACGCGTTCTGGTGCCCAGTTTCCTTGAAGCGGCGGTCGAGCTCGTCACGCAGGCGCTCCCATATTGCGTACCCACGCGGCCTGATGACCATGCAACCCTTGACCGGCGAATAGTCCGCGAGTTTCGCGTTCAGAACTATGTCGATATACCACTGCGAGTAATCGACGCTGCGTGGAGTGATCTTTTCGGCCATGTGGGTACCTCTTCCGGGGACTTCGCGGCCTTTAACCGGCGCGAAGGATGCTGTAGCGCATAAAACGACGAAGCGCCGACCCTCGGGAGCCGGCGCCTTCGAGGCGCGTTTCGATAGTATACGATCTCCCGGCGCCTGTTCAACGGCGCCGCCGACACCGCGGCGATGCCGCTAATGCGGCGATGCCGCATGCCTGGACAAGAAGGCCGGTTATGGCAGGCGGAAGGCTTCGACCATGTAGCGGATAGACGAGCCGCCCGCGTTCTTTTCCAGCCGTTCGACCAGCGTTACGACCGTCTTGCCGTCAGGCGCCAGGATTATCTCCCGGATCGTGTAGTCGGCAACGCCCTTGCGCTTTATGGCGGGGTTGCCGGCCTTGAGGCTGGTTTTCTTGCCATCCTTCGCCACCGTCACTTCCAGGCTGAACGACGAGGAGAAGGCGCCGGCCTGTTCCTCGACAGTCTCCTTGAGGGCGACGTCCCATTGGGCGCCGGTCTCGAAATCCTTGAACGACAGCGTGTCAGGGCCGGAGCTTCCATTCAGGAGCAGGTATACGAGGCGGCCTTGCGCGAGATGGTCTATCCTCAGCTTCCTTGCCGCGGGCACCGCGTCGGAGAACAGCTTGTAGAAACCGCCCGCAGGATCCCATCCTGGCTGAAGCGAGGCTCCGTACATGCCCTTGAATATGCCGTCCTTCACGAAATCGTTCTTTTTCGTGTCGACAAGGTACAGTTCGGCATACGGCTTGTCGTTCGACGCGTCGAGTCCGTAGAACCCGAACATGAAGCAGGACGAATCGGGAGAGAAGCCGAGGTTGACGAGGGTGGCGACGTCACCCGCGAAGGCCGTCGAACCGAACGCCAGAACCAGGGCGACGAGCGCTATCCATCTCTTCATCGATATTCTCCCATCGGGCGGCAACTGGGACAGCCGACCCCGTTACTAATATCGGCATGCGGCTGTTGCCCTTGAGGGAAAAGCCTTGCGGTAGTACGGTAGTTCCATGACGATCAAACTTCGCGAACGGCTGTTCTGGGGATTTTCCTCGATTTCAGCGACGGCCCTCGTTGCCGCCGCACTTGTAGCCTGGTCGATTGGGCCAGACGGCTGGAGGCGAGCCGTCGAAGCCGGTTTCTTGGCAGACCGCCCTGTTGATTTCTACACGGTGGTCGGTACAGCGGCTGTTTTCGGCCTTTATGCCGTCGTCGTCCTGGGTTTCATCGTTATCAGGAGCGGCAAGACCGTCTCGATAGAGGTCTTCTTCTTCGCCCTGTGGGTATTCTGCCAGTCGTTCGAGCTTGCAAAGGTAGCCTCGGTCGTATTGGGAGCAAGGGGGGCTGGTTCAGGCGCTTTCGAGCTCGTCACCCGGGTGGCGCTGTTTGGCCACTATTGCGGAGCCATAGCCGTTTTCTCCGGCAGCCTGTTCTCCGTCGGGCTCAAGCAGGAACGCACGTTGGCGATGTTCGCGATGACCGTGATGGTGGCCTTGTTCTTTGCCTCGGTACACCCGCTCAATTCGATAGGACAGGGCAAGGACCTGCTGGCAGACAGAGGCGTCGTTTCGCTTTCCAGGGCTTTCGAGATATCGCTGGCCTTGATGGCGGCGGTCGATTACCTCATCGGGTGGAGGGCCAGCCGGGACAAGTCATACATGATGGCTGGCTTGGGGATTCTTGCGTGCGTCGCGGCATCCAATGTCCTCAAGTCATCATTCCAGCCGCTGGTGGCCGTGCTGGCAGTTCCGGTGCTGGTATTCGGGACTTGGCTGCACCTGCGGAGTCTGCACGACTATTACCTCTGGCGTTGAACGCAAGCGCCGCCTGCCGGAGTCATGCCAACCCGAAAACCGCCACCGCGCAGACGCCGACGACCGTCGGCAGCAGGATATTGTCCAGATCCCTGGACGGGATAGCCTCGGTGACGGTAGCGATCACCGCAATGGTCGCCGACCGCGGGGCATCGCCGGTCAGCGCGTAGGTAGAGCTGATGACTGCAATGAAGCAGGTCAGGCTTCCCTCGATCGATTTTCCGCCGGTGAACGGGATCTTGATGGTTCCGAAAGCCTTTCCGACGAGGCTCGAGAATCCATCGCCGAACGCGAGCGCGTAGATGGCGATAGCCGCGGCCGGCTCGGGATACAGCATGAGGGCGAGCAAGGCGCCGAGTCCGAGGGTCACCGGGCCGTATACGAACCTGCCGGCGTCCCGTCGCCTGGCCGCGACCGCCGTGATCCTGCTGATTATGGCGATCTCGTAGCCATGCAGTCGCATAAGCTCGCTATATGAATAGACCAGCACGCCGGACGACAACAAGGCGACGGTAACGCTAAAATTCCAGCCAGCGAGCGTTGGAACGAGACCTATGAGAAGGTGGATGCTTTTTCTTACCAGTTCGGTCCTGAGTTCGGCGGACCAGGGGCGTACAAGGGCGATCGTTTCTGCTGTTCCTGCGCTATTGAATATCATTGTTTTCTCATTGCTCCAATGAAGGATATGCAAGAAGCGATCCAAATTTAGCAGTGCGCAAGATGCTTGTTCTATATATATGCTGTCAAGATAATTATATCCGATATAACAAAGGCTTGACAGCAAGGTATCGAAAGAACGTATGGTATTTCATACTTCCAGTATGGCGATGTACATACTGTACCGCTTCCCGGGACGACAGCCCCGTGTTGACACGGGACTCGACCCGAAGTTAATATCCCCGGCGTATTGTCTGTTTGTCGAGTCGATTGACTCAGCGGGAGAGTGCGCGCTTGGCTTGCTTTCCTGCATTAGTATTTTTTGTGGGCGATTAACTCAGCGGGAGAGTGCTACCTTCACACGGTAGAAGTCACTGGTTCAATCCCAGTATCGCCCACTAAAAATACCGAATCGAAAGCAAGCCAAGCGAACCTTCACACGGTAGAAGTCACTGGTTCCTCGCCAGGGTACTGGCAGCGCCTGAGTACGCGTTCGTTCGCGAACGCTACGTCAATCGTACTCGATTGACGAAAGCCCAGTATCGCCCACCAAAAACGCTGAAGCGAAAGCAAGCCAATTGGATCCTGGATTTCATTACGCATCCGATGGGGGCGATTTTCGGCGGGAAACCGTTACCACCCGACCTCCCGCTTCTTTTTGCCGGTTCTCCCAAAGTCGGACTTGGCATGTACAACCGCTCGTACGCTCTGGCCATAGCTTTCGATGTTTGGCTGACGGTTGCAGGCATCGCGTCCTATGTCGCGTTCCGGAAGAGCGGGTCATCAAGCATAAGGAACGAAGGATCAGGCTCTCGGTAGTACCTGGCGCATTCCGTCGTCTGCCGGCAAGGACAGCCGGAATGACGATCCTTTGCCCGGAGCGCTCGTCACCTCCAGTCTTCCGTGCATTAGCCTGGTGAATTCCATCGACAGGATCAGGCCGAAGCCGACTCCCTGCTCGCCGTTCGTTCCCGTGCGGTGAAGATGGCCGTCCACCTTGAACAGTTTAGACAACTCGTCGGCATCCATCCCGACACCTTCGTCATTCACGGAGATCCGCCATCCTGCGCTATCCCGCTCGGCATGAACCGAAACACAAGTCCCGGCGGGCGAGAATTTTACCGCATTCTGGAGCAGGTTGCGGAGCACGGAATCGAGCATGTCCCGGTCCGCGGCTACCATTAGCCCGCCGGATGCGGGAACCTCCAGCCTGACGCCCTTGCTTGCCGCCGCTTCTCGCAGGATCTCGGCTTGTTCCCGGATGGATGCCGAAGCGTCGACGCCGGTGATGACAGGGAGGATAGCCCCGCTCTGGCAGCGGGCCCACGCGAGCACCTTGTCGACCAGCGCCAATGAGGCCGTGGCCGTTTTCCCGATCTCGGCGAGCATGACGCTGTCTTTCGGGTCGATGGAAGCGCCCATCGAGGAAACGAGGTAGTCGGTAGCGCTTTCTATCCCTGAGAGCGGACTTTTCAGGTCATGGCTGAGGATGGAAAAGAAAGTGTTCTTGGCTTCGTTGGACAGGCTCAGCTCCAGTTCGCTCGCCCTGAGCTTCGTGAACATCTGTTCCTGCGGCCGCTCGAGGCCCGTTACCATTATGGAGCGGTAGATGAGATAGAAAGACGCTATCTTCAATAAATGCCCGGTCATGTTGAGCCAGTCGAAATTGGAAATGTACAGGGTGAAGGAGAGCTCCGACAGGACGGTCAGGAAGATCGACAGTATCAGGTTGACGTAAACTTCGCGGGAATACCTGGAACGGTTACGGCGGAGAGTCCATGCCGCTAACAGCAGGATTGCTATGATGACGGTCTCCGCGGCCACCTTGAAGGCGGTCTGGCCCGATCCGGCGACGAAGCATGCCGGGAATACCCTGTATATGAAAATGCTCGCGAAGATGGCGGCCGTGTACAGAGTATAAGCCCCTACGATCGGCGCCGCACGCCGGCCGGCCCGGTCGTGGTAGGCGTTGAATGACAGCAGGCTGACGGCTTCGAGGAACCGGGCAGCCACCCACAGCTGATTCGCGGGATACAGGTATCCGGGGAACAGGCCCATGCCGGCGAAGGCGAGCGTATGGAATAGATCGATGAAGGCGATGAAGGCATAGGCGATCCCGAGCGTCACGAGCGAAGGCACCTGGTTGTATTTGCGGGTGTGCCAGGCAACCAGGAAGTAGCTGGCGGCGATGATGATGCTGAACAGTTCGGCCAGGCTGTGGAACAGGAGATAGCTCCAGGCGCGTGACGCCAAAATGGCCGCCAGAACCAGGGCAAGGCCGGCGATCGAACGGCGGTTCGTGGAGAGCGTCGATGGAGGAGGTATGCTGGCTTCGGCAGTCATAGGCGTCTCCTTTGGCGGCGATAGTCCTGGCGCTCATGAAGCGCCATGCCCGAGGCAGCGGGAGCCCGGCTCCTGCGTACCACGCTATTTTTTCGGGTAGGTCATCTCCGTCGGGATGGTCCGATACAGGCCAAGGTCAATGCCGCGCAGCGGGTGGAGCACGAAGTCGAGGTTGAGGAATCCGAGGTTCTTCGACTCGGAGCGTATCATGCTCGTCTGGTCCCTCGAAAGCGAATCGTACAACCGGGCGGACTCCGTGAATTCCACCATCGCATCTGCCCGGCGCCGCGCGTCGCCCATGCGTTCAGCCACCCGGTACAGCGCGGCTCCCAGGTTGTTCCTGGTCATGGTCAGCAGTTCGACGATTTCTGCGTGCGACGGCTTGACCTGCGGGCTCGGCAAGGCAAGTGTGTCGAGTTCGAACTGGAGCCTGTCGGCGAGCATCGATAGATACCCCTGTGCCGCGAAGTAGTCACCACGGGCGTAGAGGGCGTTGGCGGTCGCCCACTGCAGGTAGGGGGAAGCGTTGGCGTCGAGGCCCGCGCGGTAGAAGAACTTGAGTGCTGCCGTCCCGTCGTCGGATGGTCGCATGTAGCCTATGTAGCCGCGCCGGTAGTCGGTTTCCGGCGTTATCCAGCCGTTGGCCTCAGCCTGCGAGTAAAGCCTGAGGGCGCCGTCGAAGTCCATGCGCTCTGAATAGTATATGTCGGCAAGCAGGGCGTAGGCCTTGCCGTATTGGGGATCCCGCCTGAGCTGGAGTCCCGAGAGGGCCTGTTCGTATCGTTCTATCGCCTGGTTGAACGAATCCTCCGCATCGAGGCTCCTGCCGTTCTCGCGTCGAAGCTCGCCGAGCCGGATCAGCGTATCCATGTAGCGCTTGGTCCGCTTGATCGACAGTCCGCTCTTGGCGTCGGTTTCGGCGAAGAAACGGGCGGCGAACTCGAGGGCCTTGAGCTCGTCCTGCGGGAAACCCGACCGTCTGTTCCAGCGGGCCATGGCGGCATGCGCCTCGGGCATGGAGCCGTCCCGGTTGACCGCGGCAAGCAATATCGCGTTCACATGCTCCGTTTCGTTCCTGCCCAGAAGGTAGTCGCCGAGTTCGGCCAGCGTCGCCGCCGACCAGGTGCTCTTGCGGTTGCCTATGAAGTATTCGGCCAGTGACCGGATTTCGCCAAGCTTGTCCTTGCCTCCGTAGCGCTCCGTCCGTATCAGGTAGACGAGCATCAGCTCGAGGTACGAGTCGGATCGGCCGTGACGCTCCATCAACGTCGCCAGCTGGAGCCTGGCCTTCTCGTAGAGTCTCTCGACCAGCGGGACATCGGGGCCTTCATAACGTTGCTCCGAGAAGTCCGCCCATGCGAGGTAGTTCAGCGCGGAAAGGAGCAAAGCGGATTGGTTGAAGTAGTCGCGCTGGAGGATGTGGACCTGCAGCACCGACTCGGTCTTGTCGAAGGAAAGGATGTCGTATTCCATCCTGGCGTAATCGAGTGCCGCCCTCGTCTCCCTTGGCCATTTTTCGAGCAGCCGGTCGTACATTGCCTCGGCGAGGGGGTACTGGCCTTTTTCGGCATATGCTTCGGCGAAGCGGTAGTGCCAGCCCTTCATCGTCCATTCCTTGTCGGCACGATCGAAGAACTCCAGCGACTCTCCGTACTTGTTCAGGTCTATCTGCCTGCGTCCCTGGGAATAGAGCGAGTTGGCGTGCAGCGGCCGATAGGCAAAGGTATAGCCAAGGTAGAAGAGGGCTCCGGCTCCGGCGGCGACAAGCAGCAGGATCTGAAGGACAGGCAGAATGGAATGGACGAAAACGTACCTGAGGCTGCCCTTTTCGGCTTCGAAGGCTGCTCCGCTTCGCTTGGTGAAGCCGGCGGGTATCTCGATGTAGCGCTTGAGGACGCGGCCGGATAATTTGGCGGCGTCCTTGGCGTTGGCCCGGGCCACCAGCATCCAAATAAGGTCGGATTGCTGTGCTTCGGTGCCCTTGGCGTTGGCGATGATGTCCTCGACCGCGAGCCGCAGGTTGAGCGGGTAGGACAGCAAGGTATCCTGCAGTGCATCCGCCTGTGCGTCGCTCAGGTCGACGGGGCGTGCCTGTTTCTCTTCCCTGGGCTTGGACGGCTCCTCGCCGAACGCTCCGGCGGGCGCTGCCCCGGCGGGTACCTGGGCTTTCCTGGCCGGCGCGGAGCTTTTTTCTCCCCCCATCTCGAAACCGGGGATGGTGAAGTCGCCTCCCCAGTCGGTGTCGAGGGAGAAGTTCTCCGCCGCGGGCGCCTTGTCCTCGAGCGACGCAAGTTGGCCTTCGATGTCGTCGGGGGCCGCTCCCCGGGAGAAATCCTCCGCGCCTAAATCCGGGACCGAGGCAGCAAAACCGTCGCCTTCCTGTCCGCCGCCGAGGTCGAACTGGTCGAAGGAATCGCCCTCCATCGATTCGGACCCGAGGTCGAAGCTGGGAAGCACCTCGGTTTCCGGCTCGGTTTCCGGCTCGGGTTCCGGCTCGGGTTCCGGCGGGGCGGCAAAAGGCTCCGCGTCGCTGAACTCGGGCATGGAGAAAGCGTTTGCCTGCTCGTCCTCTCCGTGGATTTCAGACAGGGTTTCGAGATCGTCGAGGCCGAACGTCTCGCCTGGCTCCGCTTCGGCTTCCTCCGGTCCGGCCGTTGTTTCGCGGTCGGGCATGGGTTCTTCGATTTCGCCAGGCTCCGGCAACTCGTCGGTCAAATCCGGCTGGCTGGAGGAGTCCTCGATCATCGACTCGAAGTCCTCGAGGAGGGATCCTGGAACGGAGAAGTCCTCCGGCGCATCATCGATAGGGTCCGCGATGTCGGGTACGGTTGCCGGCGGCTCCGCCATCTCCTCGAGTCCCGCCGGCAGCTCGAAATCGTCCGCGGGGGTTTCGCCGCCCTGCGGTTCATCGACTGTCGACAGGTCGTCGAGGAACGAGGCGAAGTCGGTTCCATCGGGCGGAACGTCAAGGGCGCTTTCAGGGCCCGGAGCTTCAGGCCCCGGGCCGAGCAGGGCCGCGAGGTCGTCAGGCACTCCCTGCGGAGGTGGCGGCATGTCTTGCCAGGCTTCGCCCCATTGGGCGAGCGTCTCGGTTTCCTTGCCGAGGCTCCTGAGCGTGGCCTTGAATTGCTCGATGTCCTGAAGTCTTGGCATGGCGTTCGCTTATATTAACGGAATAAATTCAAGGATGTATAGGACGAAACGTCGACGCCGCGCAATTGCAGCCATCTTCATAAAGCGAAGCCCCCGGCATGCCGATACTGGAGGAGTATCACCATAATGGAGCCTCGATGAAAATCCGGACCGTCCTGGCAGTCGCGTGCCTTATCTGCCTTTCGGCCACGCGCGGCGCCTACGCTTTCGACGTAACGTCGGTTGACCTGCACCTCTACCTGTCCGGGCTCAAGGAAGCGCGGGGACCGGTCGTTGTCGAGGAGCACCTGGTGCTGAGCGCTACCGGCCCGTACCGCTTCGTCGGGGCGGCGTTCTCCAACGAGGACTGGCGAACGGTCCATCCGTTCGAGGTAAACCGGTACGGCATCTTCGTCCTGGCGGTACCCATCCCCTACGGTGAGGCTACGACGGTGCGGTATAGGCTTGTCCTCGATGGCCTGTGGGCAGCGGACCCGGTCAATCCGTCCGCCGAGCGCGACCGCGCTACGGGCATGCTGATGTCGCTGGCCAGGTTGCCCGGGCGGCCGATGACGGTGCTCGGCGTCTGGGATCCAGCCAGGGATGGCGGGGCGTCGTTCTATTTCGAGGCGGAACCTGGCCAGCGGATCACCGTCGCGGGTTCCTTCAACGGCTGGGATCCCTTCATCCACGAACTCGACGAATCATCACCCGGACACTACGAGCTGTCGCTCAAGCTGCCTCCCGGCGAGTACTACTACGTCTTCGTATATCGCGGCGAACGGATCGCGGACCCGCTCAACAGGCGGCTCCTTTTCGGCGCAGACGGCCGGCCCGTCTCGGCGATCACGATTGCCTCCAGCCGCTAGGAAACCCGTCTTCCTGACCTAGCGCCTGGAGAATGGCGTCCGCGGCCGCCCTGACCGAAAGCGTTTCCATGTCCATGCGGCGCGACGATGGCCACCGGACTGCCAGCCTGTCGGCGATTTCTGGCCTTGCCACGACGATGCAGTCAGGCCGCGGATCCGGCATTCGAACTGCCGCCATGCGGGTCGACAGCGCGTCGAGGGCGGCGAGTGTCCGCGTCATGCCCAGGCCATGGTCAAGCTCCATCGGCCCGAGCTCGTCGACGAACGCTACGGGACGGCCGGCCGCGGAACCTGAAGCGGCGATGAACAGCGATGTCGCCTCGTCGGCCGCGCCGAGCGCGGCCATACAGAAGTCCCACATGCCGAAGCGTATCGTCCCGGGAACGCCCCGGTCCGGAAGCGGAACCCGCCGTTCGTCCGGAGGAACAGAGCGCGCCAGGCTGGCCGCTGCATGGCTTGGCCCCCGGGACAGGTCCCTCGCCAGGATCCCGACCTTGATGCCGTCTTCTAACACGGCTTCGCACAATACTCCCCCCATGACCGTCCCCGAGGATGCCAGAGCTGTTTCTGCCAGAACGCAGGCGCTCGTCTTGCCCGAGCCGCTTCTGCCCGAGAGCACGAGGATCATGGCGCCCCTTCGGCCATGCCGGTCAGTCTTCGGGCGGCGCGAACGCTATGTCGACCCGGGCTACGGGAATCGCTCCCTTGACGGCGAACGCGCGCAGGATTGCTTCGAGGGCGGCCGAGGCCTTGGACCGCAGTTCCGGATCGTCGAGCATCGACGAGGCGGACTCGACGAAACGGGCCGTCAGGCCGCGGAGCGCCACCTCCTCCAGCCTGGATTCGTCCAGGAGGATGGAACGGTCGGTCGTCTGTATCCGTATCGTGTCGGTGTGCACCGCCGGGGTCAGCATTGACAGGGGCGGCGCCGCGAACGACAGCGAACCGCCGTCAACCGGGACGTAGCGGGCCGACCAGCCCTCCGTCGAGTTCAGGTCTACGACGAACGACAGGTCGGCCCAGGCCGATGCCTCCACCGTGGCGTCCGACCGGATGCCGAGGAACCTGCCTATGGCGCTGTCGCCGAAAAGGAGGCCGGGCGTCGTCTCGCGCAGTTCCAGCCGTTGCCGTGCCTCAACGAGGACTATCTTGCCGGCTTTGGCCATGCCTTCGACATACGACTTGAGGGTATCCTGGACGACGAGGGGATCCGGGCGCTTTGCCGCCATGAAGCCTATCGCGACTCCGGCCGCTATGAAGAAGGCAGCCGAGCAGAGGCCTACGACGATTCCGGTGCGCAGCTCGCCGCCGCGCTTTGTCTTGGCTTCCATACCAGTACTATCCCGCCTTTCACCCGCATGTGCAAGTATCCCGCGGAATGATCACAGCCGGATGACGCGCAGGCGAGGCGCGGAAGGCGTCCCCAGCAGCTCGTACAGCTTGACGTCAAGGCACGACGAAGACGGCGGCGCCTCGACTATGGCGAAGCTGGGTCCCCAGGGGCCGCGCGGGCGGGAGAGGCTTCCGGGATTGAGGATTGCGACGCCGCCGCGTTCCTCGTAATGGGGTACGTGCGTGTGGCCGAAGAAGAAGGCTCTTGCGCCGGCGTCCCTCGCCGCGCGCGCCAGGCAGGAGGTGCCCTCGCCAAGGGGGTAGCGGTGGCCGTGGGCGAAGATGACGAGCCTGCCAGAAGCGTCGAAGCAGCGAAGCAACGGAACCGAATGGTCAGAGTCTACGTTGCCGCGTACTGAATACGCCGGCGGCATCGGAACCCCGGAGCTGATGGCCGACCTGACGTCGCCGGAACCGTCGCCCAGGTGGACCAGCGCCTGGACAGACCTCCCGAGCAGTCGCAGCACCGCCGCGAGGCTCCGCCAGTCGCCATGGGTATCCGAAACGACGAGCAGCCTCATCGCGGCCTCGTCTTCGAAAGAAACTCGTTGTTGGCCTTGAGGCGGGCCGCGAGGATCTCGACGAGACGCCTGGACGCGCCGGCGTCATGGGCGAGGAAACGCTCGAACAGGGCGGACGGCAGCACGAAAACAGTGCAGTCGGTGGCGGCGACCGCCCAGGCCGAGCGGGGTTCCTCGAGTATCCACGCCATCTCGCCGAAGAACTCGCCTTCATCGACCCTCGACATCGGGGCGGAGCGGATGCCGCCCGGGGGCGCCAGGTGGATTTCGACCGAGCCGTGGTACAGGTACAGCGCGCTCCGGTCGTCGTCGCCCCTGGAAAAGATGGTCTGGCCGGCGGAATACTCGCGCGCATAGCGCCTGAACAGCCGCGCGGGCTCGGAGAACAACGTGCGTTCAATTTTCCCCGCTGGCTTCTCGGATGAATCCAGCCGGTGGAAACGGGCGAACAGCAGCGAGTCGAAGAATTCGATGGTGTAGGTGAGCTCGGCGAAGAAGAAGTACAGCCAGAAGAAGAAATAGACCTTTATGAGCCCGACGATCAGGTTGCCGAGAATCCCGTACAGGAGGCCGTATCGATCGGCGTTCATGGTAAGGCCGAGCAGCGCTCCGAGCGCCGTGTAGCTCGCCACACAAAGCGCCGACGTAACGATGGCATGTGTCGGGCGCGGTCTTTTTGGCGGCATCGTCCTGTAGGTGAGCGCCACGAACAGCCACAGCGCCAAGGCGGGTACCATTCGTACGGAGACCCTGACCGTAAAACCGGCCAGGGCGGCAGCCGGTTCCCATTCTATGGCGGAGATCGTGGCGCGCGCGATCTGGCTGACTGCTATTATCGCCACGATGGCGACGATGGTGACGAGTTCCACGGCGAAGGTCAGGATGTTCTCCCTCACCGGGTTTACCTTGACGGCCTTGGACCATATGACGCGGAAGCCCCGCTGTATCGATACGACGAACAGCCGCGCGGCCCAGACCAGGTTCACGAGGCCGAACGCGCCGGCGAAACCGGAAAGTGGCTTCGAGACGAAGGCGCGCGTGGCCTCCTTGCCGCCAAAGGCGCCCAGGTACGGGCCGAGCAGCCCCAGGAGCTCGTCGGTGTCGAAGGAGATGGCGGCGAGCGATGACAGGTACACGATGACCAGAACGGCGGGCACAGCCGATAGGAGGAAGGAATACGCGCCGGCGGAAGCATGGTTCGCCATCTCGTCCCTCGAGAACTGCTCAAGGGTGAACAGCATCCTCTGGGTGACTGACTTGAGCAGGCGCGAGGCGGGTCTTCTGGTCGTCACTCCATGCAACGGAGCGCTCACTTCATCATGGAAGCCAGCGTCTCCGGGTCGAGCCTGAACGGGCTGCCCTCGCCCTGGCAGAACCTGTGAGCCGCGAGGAGATGGATGGACAGGTCGGAATAGACCACCCTGGTGCCGGAGCGCTCGTCGACGGCTTCGACAGAGTTCTTGTGGAAAGTGCCATCGTGGAACGGGCAGGGCAGGACTCCCCTCGCGTCTCCTACCGTGACCACGAGGCTTTCGCCGACACCTGTGGGCTCGCCGAGTCCCTTCTGTCCGAAGTCCCTCAGCCGTTCGAGGAATGCCGCCGCGTCGTCGGGATCGACCCTGGCACGGCGAAAGGCTTCGAGGTCCGACTCGACGATGTCCGCGAAGCTCCTCGGGTCAGAGCCCAGAAATCCCTGCGCCGTGATCGCGCCCGGTTTCATCTGCGCGTACGCGTCCTTTTCCGCTTGCGTGTTCTTCATATATCCTCCGATGGCGCTAGGCGAATTTATCGTAGTAGATGTTCGATGCGGATATCTCGTTCTTGGTCATCACGGCTATGCAGGCGTTTATCATGCCGGGACTCCCGCAGAGATAGCCTTCGAGGCCCTTGTCCTTGGCGACGCGGTCCTTGATGTATCGGTCGAGGACGTCGGTGATCAGGCCGACGTCTCCTTCCCATTTCTCCTCCGGTTTCGGTTCGGAGAGCGCCGGAACGAAGTGGAAGCGCGGCCATTCACTGGCGAGCTGCCTGAGCTCGTCGAGGTAGAACATGTCCCGCGTGGTCCTTGCCCCGAAGAAGTACCATATCTCCTTGTCGGGGAAAGCGTCCCGCTCCCGCATGTCGTAGAACATGCTCTTGAACGGGGCCATGCCCGATCCGCCGGCGACGCATACCATGGCCGAGGGCGTGTCGTGGACACGGAATTCGCCGAAGGGTCCGACAAGCTCGACCGAGTCGCCTTCCTTGAGCATCTTGTGCACCCAGGTCGTCGCGATACCGCCCGGAACCAGCCTGACCAGGAGTTCAACGTGGCCCGTGTCGCCGGGGCGGGACGACATCGAATACGCCCGCTGGACGCTTTCCTTGATCTCGCCGTACGGCGGTACGACGATCTGCACGTACTGGCCGCAGACGAATTCGATGGCCTTGGGGTCGTCGAGCCTGAACGTCGTTTCCTTGATGTCGTAGGTGAGGTCTCGTATCTTCTCGACGGTCGCCTTGAACTTCCTGACGCTGAAGAGCTCCTCGGGCAGCTCTATGGCGATGTCCTTCTTGAGCTTGACCTGGCAGGAAAGCCTGACGTTGTCGGCCAGCTCCTGCGGGCTGAGGTATGGCGTCTCGGTCGGCAGGACCGGGCCGACGTCGGACAGCACGCGGACCTTGCAGGCGCCGCACGAGCCGCGCCCTCCGCAGGCCGACGGCACGAACAGGCCCTGCGATGCCAGCGTCCCGAGCAGGGCCGAGCCGCCCTGTACCTTGAACAGCTTCTTGCCGTGGTTGATGTCTATCGTCACCTCGCCGTAGTTGTTGACGACGCGGTCGACCAGTGCGATTACGAGGGCCAGGAAGGCGGCTGAGCCGGCGACGACGAGCGGCCCGAGTATGATTGGGTTCACGCGCTGCTCCTTACTGTACCGCTATCATGCCGGAGAAGCCGATGAAGGCCATCGCCATGAAGCCAATCGTTATCATAGTGATGCCCGGTCCCTTGAGGCCGGCCGGCACCGGGTTCTTCTCCGTGCGCTCGCGTATGGCCGCCAGCAGCATTATCGCCAGCCACCAGCCCGCGCCGGAGCCCGCGCCGAACGCCACCGACTGGATGAAGCCGTAGCTCCTGATCTGCATGAAGAGAATGGCGCCGAGTATGGCGCAGTTGACGGTGATGAGCGGCAGGAAGATGCCCAGGCTCATGTACAGGGCGGGGCTCGCGCGGTCGATGACCATCTCGAGCACCTGCACGACCGCCGCGATGACGACGATGAACACGATGAACGACAGGTATTCCAGGCCGAGCGGCGTTATGACATAGAAAAGGATGACCCAGCTGATGGCGGTGGTGATCGTCATGACGACGGTCACCGCCATCCCGAGGCCGAACGAACTCTTCCAGTCCTTGGATATCGAGATGAAGGAGCACATGCCGAGGAAATTCGACAGGAGTATGTTGCTCGTGAATATCGACGCGAAGAACAGCGTCACGGGATTGATAAGCGGCGTCATTTTTTGGCCTCCTTGGCGACGGCCAAGCGCTTGGCCTGAAGGGTCTTGGCCCACCACATCACCATCGCGACCAGGAAGAACGCGCTCGGAGCCATGATCATGATGGTCCAGGTGACGAAGGCCTCGGGCATGATGCGGAATCCGAACAGCGTGCCGAAGCCGAGCAGTTCGCGCACTACCGCTATGGCCACGAGAACCGACATGTAGCCCAGGCCGCTGGTCAGGCCGTCCCAGAATGACAGCAGCGGCTTGTTGGCCTGTGCAAAGGCTTCCGCGCGTCCCATGAGGATGCAGTTCGTGATTATCAGCCCCACGTACGGCCCGAGCTGCTTGGAAACGTCGGGCAGGTAGGCCCGCAGCAGGATGTCGAGCAGTATCACGTAGAACGACATGACGACTACCTGGATTATCATCCGCACCTTGCGGGGAATCAGGTCCTTCATCGCCGACAGGGTCAGGCTGGAGAGCGCGGTCGCGAAGGTCACGCCCAGGGTCATGATCATGGTGTTGCGAAGGTTGTTCGTCACCGCGAGGGTCGAGCAGATGCCGAGTATCTGGATGAATATTGGATTGTTGGTCCAGAGATTGTCCTTGAGGACGGAATATGCCTTTGATTGCATCATTTGACGCCTCCGGCCTTCAGCACTGCCAGGCCCTTGTTGACGATGGACTCGAACGACTGGCTCGTCCTCGTCGCGCCGGAAATGCCGTCGACGCGGCCGGGAACCACGGCTCCTCGATGCGGCCGCCGAGGCCCGGCGTCTCGTTCTGCGACACGACGCGGATGCCGCGCACCCGTTCGCCGTCAGGCGAGGCTGCCAGAATTATCCTGATGGTGCCCCAGAGCCCTGGTCCGGCCGATTCTATGGCTACGTATTCCACGCCGTCGATCGTCGACGTCCAGCTGTTGCCCCGCTCAAGTTCCCCGACCTGCGCTTCGTATTTGGCCGACGCGTCTACCGCGTCGGCATACGGTATGCCGAAGGCGCCGAGCACAGCCGACCGCGTCGCGAACAGCTTGTTGGCCGCTACCAAGGGTTTAGTCACCTCGTTCGCGACCGCGAGCACTACCACGAAGGCCGCGCACACCGCGAAGGTGAAGAGGACGACGTAGAGAATCGAGTCTTTCTTCATTTGGCCGCCTCCTTGTCCGCGGCGGAATCGGGCCGGGTCGGCGCTTCCGGCGTCGGCGCTGCCGAAACTTGCGCAGTTGCCGTCGATCGGGCGGCTTTTTTCCTGGCCGCGTCGGCGGCAATCCTGTCGTAGAGGCTCGCGAAGGTGTTGCCCAGGAGGAGCGCGAAGCTCGTGCCCTCGGGGAATAGGCTGAACGTCCGTATGACTATGATGACCGCTCCGATTGACAGCCCGTATGCCCACTGCGCCGCCGGCTTCTTGGGTGCCGAGACAGGGTCGGTGGCCATGAAAACGGCTACGAAGAGGAAGCTGCCTGCCAGGAGGCTCTCCGGCGGCAGGGCTTTGGCAAAACCGGCGAAAAACAGCGCTGCGGCCATGGCGGCGCCGCCAAGCAGTGTTGAGAGGATCAGCCTCCATTGCGCCGTCTTCGTTGCGACAAGATAGATGGCCGCGGCCGCTATAAGCACGACGCTCGACTCGCCTATCGAACCCGCCCTGTTGCCCAGGAGCAAGCCGAGCATCGGGACATCAACGCCGCCCCGCATCATGGCCAGCGGCGTGACGGCCGAGACCGCGTCGGGACGACCGAAGAGGCTCCCCGCGGCTGAGCCGAATCCGCCCGGCTGGAAGAACTTGGTGCCGAGCGTTCCGGCGAACGCGATATATACGAAGAGCCTGCCGGCGATTGCCGGATTGAACACGTTGCGCCCGAAGCCGCCGTAGACCTCTTTGGCCATGAAGACCGCGAAGGCGATGCCGATGGCGACTATCCACAACGGCACTGCGGGAGGCATCGAAAGGGCGAACAGGGTGCCTGTGACGAACACCGCTTCGCTGACCTTCCCGCCCTTTATCTTCTCGAAGCGGTACTCCACCAGGAATCCTGTGACCAGGCTGACTGCGAGCGTGGCAAGGACACGCGGGCCGTACAGCCATACTGCCAGCGCTACGATCGGCGTCAGTGCGTACAATACGCGTCTCATCATGGGTTGCTTCTGGAACACGTGGTATCTCCTTGCGATTGATCGCCTTTCCAGTATATGCCGTGTAGGCTTCGATCGCCAACAGCTTTGTCACTGTCCGACAAGGTATGGTATATTTCCGTGGCCATTCCGACCGATACCAGGAGGTCCCCATGCTAGATCCACGCCTGGAACGGCTTGCCAAGATTCTCGTCACCTATTCGGTGGCAGTGAAACCGGGTGACAACGTCCTCGTACAGGATACCGGACTCGAGCCCGGTTTCGACCGGACTCTCGTCAAGGCGATCCATGCGGCCGGCGGACGCGCCTTCGTATCGCTTCGCGACAAGTCGCTCGACCGCGCGCTCCTCAAGGATGCCCCCGCAGAACAGGTTGAACTGCAGGCAAAATTTGAGCGGGACCGCATGAAGGAGATGGACTGTTTCATCGGCTACAACGCCTGGCGCAACCTTTCGGCGTGGTCCGACCTGTCAGGCCGCGAACTCGACCTGTACAACAGGAACATCTGGCAGAAAGTGCATATCGAGACCCGCCTGCCGGGAACGCGCTGGGTTGTGTTGCGCTTCCCCAGTCCCGCGATGGCGCAGATGGCGTCGATGAGCGAGGAAGCCTTCGAGGATTTCTTCTTCGACGTCTGCACGATGGACTATGCCCGCATGTCCAGGGCGATGGATCCGCTGGTCGATTACCTGGCCAGGACCGACAAGGTACGTATCATCGGACCGGGCACCGACCTGTCGTTCTCCATCAAGGGCTTGCCTCCAGTCAAATGCGACGGAACGATGAACATCCCCGACGGCGAGGTCTACACCGCTCCGGTCCGCGACTCGGTCAACGGCGTCATCAGCTACAATACCCCCAGCGAGCACGACGGCTTCACGTTCGAGAACATCCGATTCGAGTTTCGCGATGGCAAGATCGTCAATGCGAGCTGCAACGACGACGAGCGTATCGACCGTATTCTGGATACCGACGAAGGAGCACGCTATGTTGGCGAGTTCGCGTTCGGCGTCAATCCATACATCACCCGGGCCATGAAGGAGACGCTATTCGACGAGAAGATATCCGGATCGATACATTTCACGCCGGGCAACAGCTACGACGACTGCTTCAACGGCAACCGCTCGGCCGTCCACTGGGACCTGGTCCTGATACAGACGCCCGAGACCGGCGGCGGCGAGATATGGCTCGACGGCCGCCTCGTCCGCAGGGATGGCTTGTTCGTCGTCCCGGAACTCGAGGGCTTGAATCCGGACAGGCTCAAGTAGCGCGACCAAGGCGGCCAATACGCGGCACCGGTGGCTTGGAGTCGTCTTTTATTGACAATGCGGGCGCGGATGCATAGGGTTATGGCATGGTGCGCATAGCCCTGAATATATTGAAAAAACGTAAAGGAAAGAATCATAAATGAAAGTTGCACTTCCAGCCAGGTCAGCCGCCACCGTCAAGGCGTACGCGTCCATGTCCACCGGCACCATCAAGACCCTCGGCATGGTGTTCGTTGCGGCCGTGCTGATTGGCTTGCGAGCGTTGTCGCCGCAGGCAATCGCGATAGACCGGTCTCTGTCCTTGCTCAGGATCCTGCTTCCCGTTCTGCTCGCCCTGGGTAGCCTGGCCTTCATGGTCAGATCGCTGCTTAACAGGGGGAAAAGGCATACCCTTGGCGCCTCGAGCCGTAGCCGCCGCATAGCGGCGGGTACCTACCTGTTCACGTTCGCGGTATGCGCGCTCGACGTGCTCGCCGGAGTCACGCCGTACCTCCTGGTGCCGGGACTGGTCGTCTACGGATTCATGGTATGGGACAGGCCCGGTTTCCTCGTCCTCTCCGTGCTTACTTCCGTCGCGGCGATTTTCCAGATCGCGGTTCTCCGCGGCGAAGTCGTCACCATCGAATTTGCGAGCGTCCTGGCATTCGGCGCGATGCTGTCGATCTTCGGGGCGCGGGTGGTCAGGAACAGCGTCCTGCCAAGCGAGGAGCGTCTCAGGAACCTCGAAGCGGAGAACGAGGAGCTCTGGAGCCTGTCGTACAGGGATACCCTGACGGGGCTGTACAACAGGCGCTACATCCAGCAGGTCGCTGTACACATGTTCTCGCGCGCCATCCGCTACAAGGAGCCGTTGCACGTGCTGATGCTCGATATCGACCACTTCAAGAAGGTGAACGACAAGCTCGGGCACGTGGTCGGCGACGAGGTGCTCAGCGTCGTCGCCCGGACCATCCAGAGGGCGATACGGACGAGCGATACGGTCGCCCGGTACGGCGGAGAGGAATTCATCGTCTACATGGTCAAGTCGAACCCCGAGATTACCCAGTTCATAGCGAACCGCATCAGGGATGGCGTCGCGGCCGTGCGCTTCCCCGGGGTTCCCTGGAGCGTCACGATAAGCATCGGCGTGGCCGGGCTGCAGGAAGGCGACAGCATCGAAAGCCTGGTCGAGCGGGCCGACCAGTACCTCTATATGTCGAAGCACCACGGCCGCAACCGCGTCTCCGGGTTCTGACACCTTGGCTCAAGGATTCCGCAGCGCCCCGAGTTTCAGGAGTTCCGCCTTGGCGCGGTAGCTTTCGGGGTGGCGCGGATCTATAGCTACGGCGGCTTCGGTAAAGACCGCTTTCGTATAGTAGACCGAAAACCCCGACGCGTCGTAGACGACGGGAGATCCGGCGGCAAGTTCGTAGTTCGCCACCAGGGTCGCGAAGGCTCCGTCGTTCGAGATTGCTCCCGGGACGCTCGGCCCGTGTTGGCCCAGGCCCGGTATCAGCACCGGGAGGCCGCTCCTGGCCGACAGCTCCTCCGCGACTGCCCTGAAACCCAGCCACAGGATGGCAAGCTCCCTGGAGCCCATGCCGCGTGTCAGCGAACGCAGTGGGTTGAACGCGAAAGCATACCAGAATTTGCCTATTCCCGCGCTCCTGGCCGGCCCCGCGGAGTAGACGAAGACGCACATGCCCCTGATGCGCCGTTCGTCCTCGTCCCACAACCTGCATATGATGGTGCCGGGCCTGAGTATCAGCTCCGGCTTGGCCGAAAGGCAGGTACCACCCATGTCGCCGTAGTACGCGTCGAGGAAGCTGCGCGACGTGACCATAGTCAGGTGCCTGCGAGGCACTTCTCCCGTCTCGAGCCTCGCCAGGAGGTCCCGCCACTTCGCCGTTTCCGCGGTAATGCGCGAGTAGGCTCCTGCGCGCCTCATGGCGGCGTCCATGGAGTCGATGGAAGCCACGCCGCCCTTGAGCCTGCTCGAGCCGCGGAGCGCGGCCGCCAGTTCCCCGTCGGCCCCGTCGAGCGCCTTGCCAAGCGCGGTATCGGAGGCGCAGGCGTGGCATAGCGCGTCGATGGCATCCGCGACAAGCGCAGCCTGCTCGACGCCCATGAATCCCGGGGCCACGTCAGCGGCGAGCCTGGCTGCTACCTGCGAGAATGCAGGGTCCGATGCATAGCGTGCGGCGGCGCCGGCAAGCGCGTCGAAGGCGACCTCATCGCCTTGCTTGAAGAAGAACGCTGACAGGTGCATCGCAAGCGCGAAGCGCCTCGGGTCGCGTGACGCCGGCGGCACGTCCTTCATCGACTCGAAGGCGGCGTCCATAAGCGCGAGCCTCGAGCCAAGCGCCCGGATCGACCGCGCGTCGCCTGGGCCGCTTGCCGCCTCGCCCGTGGCGCCGACTGTGGCGCCGGCCTTTGCGTCGGCCTTGGCGTCGGAGAGCTTCCGCCTGGCCCGGGCCGCTTCCTTTCCGAGGGCCGCGAACACCGAGCCGCATTCGGGGTCGCCATCGCCGGAAACCAGGGCGCGCCAGGCGCCCTCGACGAGCGGCAATGCTATCCTCGCCCTGACGGCATCCTTGCCGGCGGCTTCGACATTTTTTCCCGCATCGACCGACGAGCCCAGTTCGAGGGCCATCGACAGCTTTACCGTACTGCCTGCGGAGGCTGCCCCCCAGCGCGAGTGCAGCGCTGCCAGGGTAGGCTCCTTGAGCGACTGGAACGAGAACCCCGTTCCCAGGCCGGGTATCAGGCTCCGTATGGCCAGCTCGTGGAAGCCCGGTCCCGGGCCGTCGAAGCGCCGTACCTGCTGCGCTCCCCATGCCCGGTCCGCGCCGGAAGCGATGTCTGTCGCCATTTCGTCGTAGAGCCGAGCAGAAGCTGGCATGGACGATAAATAGGCCCGCCTTATGGTCGGCAGGTCGGGTGGCGTGCGATCCTTGCCCAGCAGAGGGTTGATATCGAGGCCGAGCGCCTCCGCCAGCGCTTCGGCGTCAAAAGAGCGTCGCTCGTACGCTGCCTGCGGCCTGGTGAACGGACAATCGGGATGCGCTCCGCCGTTGGCGGCGACGGCGGCGATGTAAGTCCCTCTTCCGGTAGACGGCAGCTTCGAGAAGTCGTCGAGGTGCCAGCGCGCCAGGGCCGCCCCTTCGTCGTGCCGCAAGGCGCGGACGAGCGCGGCCGCGTCGCCGAGGTACGCCGCGTCGGTGCCGAGGCTCAGGCTCGCAGCCCTGCCGAGTACGGCAGGGCCCGCATCCAGGCTGGACAGTTCGGCCGCGAGTTCCGCGTAACCGCGCAACTCCATCGCCAGTGCGTAGGCGCCGGCCCCGGTGGCGGTCCTCTTCTCTATGCGGGCCTCGAAGGAGTCGGAGAGGCCGGAGGACTCGAGGAATGCCTGGGCCGCCGCCGGCGACATCGCCGACATGCGCCTGCCGAGCGTCCGCTCGAGGTCCGACAGCGAGCGCGCAATCGGCGCGAGCTGCTCGGGGTCGATGCGGCCGGATAGCCGGTACAGGCACGGCAGGACGGTGCGGCGCAGGAAGGCCAGGAATCCGGGACTCGAGAACGAGAAGCTCTTCCACGCTTGTGCCCATGCGACCAGGTGGGTTTCCTGCTCTGCGAAACGTTCCGAGGGGATACGGGCCAGCGGCCTGCCTACATACTTGCACAATGCGACGTCGGCGAGCACCGCGCTCGAGCCGAGGCGGTCGCCGTCCCAAGGCGGGGAGGCTCGCAGGTCGATGAGGATGTCGGCTATCGAGCCGAGCACCCAGGTATGCCGGGACTTCCAGCGCCGCCAGTCGTAATCCACCTCCATCCTCGGCATGACCACGTGGAGGGCGAATGCCGCGGGGGAGATTCCCGCGCGCGCAAGCCGTGTCAACACGAAATGGACGCCGCGGTCCGCTCCGAGCGGCGCGTCTTCCTTGAACAGGATTTCCTTGAGCGGGGCTATGGCCAGTTCCGGGTCGAGCCAGTGCCGCTCACCCCGTGCGTACACCGCTTCGAGCAGCCTGAAGGCGCCTGACCGGGACTTGGGCGGCCGCGCCTCGTCGAGCTCGGCAGCGCCTATCAACGCCATCCTGTGCCTCGGCGCCTGGCGCGTGCCTATACGCTCCATTTCCCGGATTCTCGCTCGCAGGCCTTCGGACAGGCGGAGCGGAGCTTCCGGCGCGTCGGTGGGCAGGCTGTAGGTCTGGAGTGTGCCTTCTTCGGCTACCTCGTCGTCGACGAGGGCCGCGAACGGCGCCTCGCGCGATGGCTCCTGTTCCATGGGCTCATGGTATCCCGGGCCGGGCGTCGAGTCAAACGTTCCTGGAAGGGGGGTGAAAGGAAACTGACGCCCGCTATCGCCGGAACAGGAACGACGAGTAGCGGGAACCGCCGCCGCGCGACAGGTAGCGTCCCTCGAGCTCGAGGGCGGGAAGCGCATGGCTGAAGAGAAATCCCTGGGCGTGGTCGCAATCGAGGGACTTGAGCAGGTAGAATTGCTCGGCCGTCTCCACGCCTTCGGCGACGACCGAGAGGCCCATCCGGTGGGCAAGCCCGATGATTCCGCTGACTATCTCCAGGGCCGCCCCCGAATTCTCGATGTCCTTGACGAATTCGCGGTCTATCTTGACTATGTCTATCGGCAGGTTCTTGAGGTACGACAGTGAAGCATACCCGGTGCCGAAATCGTCGACCGACAGCGAAACGCCGAGCGTCTTGAGCCTCGCGAGTCCGAGCGCCGCGTCGTCCAGGCTCTCGAGCAGGACGCTTTCGGTAATCTCGACGATGAGCCTGTCCGGCGACAGCATCGTAGCCTCGAGCACCTCGGCGATCATGCCCGGGAACTCGGGGCGCTGGAGCTGGAGAGGCGAGACGTTGACCGAAACCTTGAGCAGGGAGCCGTCCACCCTTGACCATGCGCCGCCCTGCCTGCACGCGGCCCGCATCACGAGCTCGCCCAGCCTGATGATGAGGCCGGTTTCCTCTGCGAGCGGGATGAAGTTGTCGGGGGCGACGTCGCCGCGGACAGGATCGTTCCAGCGCACCAGGGCTTCGACGCTCTCGATCGCGCCGGTGGAGACCCGGACGACCGGCTGGTAGTGGACCGCCAGCAGGCCCGAGTCGATTGCCGCGCTCAGGTCGGCCTCCATCGAGGCGCGGCCGCGGCGGTCCTGGTACAGGCCTTCATGGAATTTGCATATTCCGGCCCGGTTGTCGTCCTTGCATGCCTGTATGGCAAGGTCGGCCGCGGCCAGCAAGTCAGCCGCGCAGTCACCGTCCTTCGGCCATATGGAGACGCCCAGGCTCGCGCGTATCGGAAAGCGCTTTTCTTCTACGAGGATGGGCTGGTCGAAAGCCGACTTGACGCGGGCGGCCGCCTCGTCGGCCTCGTCGACGTTGCGGACCGGCATGAGGACGCTGAATTCATCGCCGGCGGTGCGTGCGCTGATGTCGCCGGCCCTGACC